>NZ_VLTE01000135.1:0-762 GCF_007558965.1 Bacillus sp. HY001
AGAAGATATAGAAGAGATAATAAAGGACGTTTGTCTTAGGCATAAATTACGGTATGGATATCGAAGAGTGACCGCTACTCTTCGAAAAATGGGACTGTGTGTCAATCATAAAAAAGTCTTACGAATCATGAGACAACATCATATTCTCTCAAAAGTGCGCCGAAAGAAAAAGAAATATATCAATGGTGCGGAACCAGTGGTAGCTCCTCATCGATTGGAGCGCCAATTCAATGCATCCGGACCAAATGAAAAGTGGTTTACAGATGTGACGTATCTCTTATTTGGAGAGCGTACCTTGTATTTATCAACGATTATGGATGCCTATAACCGTGAAATTATTAGTTATGTCATCAGCGAGTCCCAAGCACTGTCATTAGCAATGAAGACATTAAAACAAGCGATGCGAGGGCGAAAAGTAAAAGATGTCCTTCTTCACTCAGATCAAGGAAGTATTTATACAGCGAAAGAATTTCAAACGTACGCAAAAGAAAACGGCATCATCACCAGCATGTCCCGGAGAGGAAATTGCCATGATAATGCCGTCATGGAAAGCTTCTTTGGTCATTTGAAAAGTGAAGCTTTCTACTCACAAAAGATAACAAAAGTATCCAACACAACTGTGCGAAAGATTGTGCTAGAATACATTCATTACTACAATTGTGTGCGAATTCAAGAAAAATTAAACCACCTATCCCCTAAAGAATTTAGGGAACAGATGGTTTAGGTGTTTTGATCGGTGTCCCGTTTTCGGGGTTCACTTCA
>NZ_VLTE01000136.1:0-410 GCF_007558965.1 Bacillus sp. HY001
GTTGGTGAAGCTAGTTTAAATAGTTCTTATTGGAGTAAATATATTGCAGGATACGGTCGAGTTAAATAAAAATATAAGATTTAATAAAAAGAACTGAAGTTCATTTTGACTTCAGTTCTTTTTGATAATCATTTGCTTTAAACTATCAATCTTCAATAATTTATTAAATTTTTCATCTCAGAGTGGAGAAAAATTATAAGACAAGAGAAGCAATAAAATAAAATTGGTTTATCTGTATGAATAGTTCTTTACAAAGGAAAAAAGTTAAAATCGCTTCAATATGCCATATAAGAAAGTAAAAGCCGCTTCACAAAAAAAGCCCTTTCCATTGCTACAAAGCAATAGAAAGGGGGAAGTATGATGAGTGATCGTATTGGTGAAGGGTATAAATAATGATATGTTTTCAAAAA
>NZ_VLTE01000137.1:0-307 GCF_007558965.1 Bacillus sp. HY001
CTCCCAAAAGGTTGTATAAAACACGAGGTGTTATCTAAGAGTGGAGATAAACAAGCTGTTTGGATTGAAGTACCAAAGGCTCAGTGGGATATTCATTTTTTTGAACGACCGTTTCAACAAGTAGGATTTCCACGTCTATTATTTCGTTATACGGTGTACCAAAAACGAGTTACGAATATCTCTGTCTTTGCTGTAAAAGAAGATATGGAGTTAGAAGAAGGAATGAAATTATATCAATTTCCATATTCTAATGTTCATCCTAGTGGATCTGTATGTACGGGTAGAGTTGTGATACCTGAATTCCGGG
>NZ_VLTE01000138.1:0-12433 GCF_007558965.1 Bacillus sp. HY001
GGTCACACCCGTTCCCATACCGAACACGGAAGTTAAGCTCTCTAGCGCCGATGGTAGTTGGGACCTTGTCCCTGTGAGAGTAGGACGTCGCCAAGCAAAAACCTAAGTCGATTCGACTTAGGTTTTTTTGTGTTTATTTTTATATAACCTTAAAGAAGAAAAAAGAATGAAAATAAGGCGATTCAAAGTAATAGTAATGATTTTTTGTTTTCAAGTTTTCCGAGTGCTCCTAAAAATAATCCTTATGATAGGAAACGTTAAAAGTGTGATGATATAAAGGAGTATTTGATCATTACAGCAATAACTGCGATACAAAGGGATAAATGAGAAAGAGTGTAGTCGTTTTTTTTGTTATTGTTCTCCTTATAAAATGAATATAAACGATTATATGTAAGATAGATCTCTAGAAATATATGTTCTAATTTCTTATCCTTCTTGCATATAGTTACAATTATTCTTTTGAATATAACTAAAACACGAACGTTATTGGTAAGTAATAAAAAAACATTCGATTATTTATTGACATTGTTTATGAAATATTGTTAATATAGCCATAGAAAGAATAATATATAAGACCTCATATAATCGCGGGGATATGGCCTGCAAGTCTCTACCTAACGACCGTTATTCGTTAGACTATGAGGGAAAGTCACTCGGTATTTTTCTATTCACAAGGGATACGTATGCCTGAGTAGAGCACTTTCTCTCATAGTAAAAGAGAAACTGTTCTATTTCAGGCTTTTTTTATTTGAATCGGGGGGATTCTAATATGAAATCACTAGTTGGAGTCATAATGGGAAGCACGTCAGACTGGGAAACAATGAAATATGCTTGTGACATTTTAGATGAATTAAATATACCGTATGAGAAAAAAGTTGTATCAGCTCATCGGACTCCGGATTATATGTTTGAATATGCAGAAACGGCTCGTGAACGTGGATTGAAAGTTATTATTGCTGGAGCTGGTGGAGCAGCGCATTTACCAGGAATGGTTGCAGCGAAGACGAATCTTCCTGTAATCGGAGTTCCAGTTCAATCAAAAGCGTTAAACGGCTTAGATTCATTATTATCCATCGTCCAAATGCCAGGAGGGGTTCCGGTTGCAACTGTTGCAATTGGTAAGGCTGGTTCAACAAATGCTGGTTTACTTGCTGCACAAATACTTGGATCATTCCATGATGATATACATGATGCATTAGAATTGAGAAGAGAAGCAATTGAAAAAGATGTGCGCGAAGGTAGTGAGCTAGTATGACGAGAATCATTTTACCTGGAAAAACAATCGGCATTATTGGAGGCGGCCAGCTAGGAAGAATGATGGCATTGGCAGCTAAAGAGATGGGATATAAAATTGCTGTTTTAGATCCTACAAAAAATTCACCATGTGCGCAAGTTGCTGATATTGAAATTGTTGCATCATATGACGATTTAAAAGCAATTCAGCATTTAGCGGAGATCAGTGATGTCGTCACATATGAATTTGAGAATATTGATTATAGATGTTTACAATGGCTAGAAAAACATGCTTACTTACCGCAAGGCAGTCAGTTGTTAAGTAAAACGCAAAATCGTTTTACAGAAAAGAATGCAATTGAAAAAGCGGGATTACCAGTAGCAACGTATAGATTGGTTCAAACGCAAGAGCAGCTTACTGAAGCAATCGCCGAGTTATCATATCCTTCCGTCTTAAAAACAACGACAGGTGGATATGATGGGAAAGGGCAAGTTGTTTTAAGAAGTGAAGCTGACGTTGATAAGGCGCGAGAGCTTGTACATGCAGCAGAGTGTATTTTAGAGAAATGGGTGCCTTTTGAAAAAGAAGCATCAGTTATTGTCATTCGTAGTGTAAGTGGTGAAACGAAAGTATTTCCGGTAGCGGAAAATATTCATGTAAATAACATTTTGCATGAATCTATCGTTCCAGCGCGCATTACAGAAGAACTTTCTCAAAAAGCAATTGCTTATGCAAAAGTGCTCGCGGATGAACTAGAACTTGTGGGAACACTAGCGGTAGAGATGTTTGCTACAGCTGATGGTGAGATTTACATTAATGAATTAGCGCCAAGACCTCACAATTCAGGACACTATACACAGGATGCATGTGAAACGAGTCAGTTTGGTCAACATATTCGAGCAATCTGTAATTTACCTCTTGGAGAAACAAATTTGTTAAAACCAGTTGTCATGGTAAACATTTTAGGCGAACATATAGAAGGGGTCCTAAGACAAGTGAATAGATTAACCGGGTGCTATTTACACTTGTATGGAAAAGAAGAAGCAAAAGCGCAGCGAAAAATGGGGCATGTTAATATTTTAAATGATAATATTGAAGTCGCTCTAGAAAAAGCGAAGAGTTTGCATATTTGGGACCATCAAGAACAACTGTTGGAGGGAAAAAAATGATTAGTCGTTATACACGCCCAGAAATGGGTGCAATTTGGACGGAAGAGAACAAATTTAAAGCGTGGTTAGAAGTTGAGATTTTAGCTTGTGAAGCATGGGCTGAGCTTGGCGATATTCCAAAAGAAGATGTTAAAAAAATTCGTGAGCATGCATCATTTGATATTGATCGTATTTATGAAATTGAAAAAGAGACACGTCATGATGTAGTTGCATTCACTCGTGCTGTATCAGAAACACCAACATTAGGTGAGGAACGTAAATGGGTTCATTACGGTTTAACATCTACAGACGTAGTAGATACAGCGTTATCTTATATCTTAAAACAAGCGAATGAAATCATATTAAAAGACTTAGAAAACTTTGTAAGCATTTTAGCTAACAAAGCGAAAGAGCATAAGTACACGATCATGATGGGAAGAACACACGGTGTTCATGCAGAACCAACAACATTTGGTTTAAAACTTGGTCTTTGGTATGAAGAAATGAAACGTAACGTAGAGCGTTTCAAACAAGCTGCTGATACAGTTCGCGTTGGTAAATTATCTGGTGCGGTTGGTACATATGCAAATATCGATCCATTCGTAGAAAAGTATGTTTGTGAAAACTTAGGCTTAGAAGCAGCGCCAATTTCAACACAAACATTGCAACGTGATCGCCATGCTCATTACATGTCAACACTTGCACTAATTGCAACATCTATCGAAAAGATGGCAGTTGAGATCCGTGGTTTACAAAAGAGTGAAACACGTGAAGTTGAAGAAGCTTTCGCAAAAGGCCAAAAAGGTTCTTCTGCAATGCCACATAAGCGTAATCCAATCGGATCTGAAAACATGACTGGCTTAGCTCGTGTTATCCGTGGTTATATGATGACAGCTTATGAAAATGTTCCATTATGGCATGAGCGTGATATTTCTCACTCTTCAGCAGAACGCGTAATTTTACCAGATGCTACAATCGCGTTAAATTACATGTTAAATCGCTTTGGTAATATCGTTAAAAACTTAACTGTATACCCAGAGAATATGAAACGCAATATGTCAAGAACATACGGCTTAATTTATTCTCAGCGCGTAATGCTTACATTAATCGATAAAGGTATGGTACGTGAAGAAGCTTATGATATCGTACAGCCTAAAGCGATGGAAGCTTGGGAAACACAAGTACAATTTAAAGAGCTTGTAGAAGCTGATGAGCGTATTACGAGCAAGTTAACACAAGAAGAAATTAATGAATGCTTCAACTATGAGCATCATATGCAACACGTTGATACAATCTTTGAACGCCTAGGATTAAACGAAGCGTAAAATTTCATATGGCACAGAATAGAGTCATTCTGTGCCATTCTTTATAAAAACATTATTCACATTTTTCAAACTACAGGGGGCTTGCGAAATGCAAAAGCTAGAATTGCTGTATGAAGGTAAGGCAAAAAGAATTTATCGTACAGAATCAGCAGATATGGTTTGGGTAGAGTATAAAGATAGTGCGACTGCTTTCAATGGGGAGAAAAAAGAAACGATTACAGGAAAAGGTCGTTTGAACAATGAGATTACAACTTTATTGTTCAGAAAGTTACAAGAAGTAGGAATTAAAACACATTTTGTTGAGAAGTTATCTGAGATAGAGCAACTTGTTAAAAAAGTGAGTATTATTCCTTTAGAAGTTGTCACAAGAAATGTAATTGCAGGAAGTCTTTCAAAACGATTAGGAATGGAAGAGGGAACTGTACTTGCAGAACCAATCGTAGAATTTTACTTCAAAGATGATGATTTAGGAGATCCGCTTGTAACGGAAGATCATATTCGTGTATTAAACGTTGCATCGCCAGAGCAAGTAAGCGTATTACGAGAAATGGCTCTACAAATCAATCAAGTGTTGATTGATCATTTCGCAAGCTGTCGTGTAAGACTAGTAGATTTCAAATTAGAGTTTGGTGTAACGGAAGAGGGAGAAATTATTTTAGCGGATGAAATTTCACCAGATACTTGCCGTTTATGGGATGAAACGAGCAATGAAAAGTTTGATAAAGACGTATTCCGTCGCGATCTTGGAAATTTAACAGATGCTTATGAAGAGATTTTAAAACGTTTAGGGGGAATTTCACATGTATAAAGTTAAGGTATATGTAACATTAAGAGAAAGCGTATTAGATCCACAAGGAACAGCGGTAAAAGGAGCACTTCATAGTCTTTCATTTACAGAAGTACAAGACGTTCGAATCGGAAAATACATGGAACTAACAATTGATAAATCGGTATCTGACCTTGACGCAAAGGTAAAAGAAATGTGTGAAAAACTATTAGCAAACGTTGTAATGGAAGACTTCCGTTATGAAGTTGAGGAGGTTGTCGCACAGTGAAATTTGCCGTAATAGTATTTCCAGGTTCGAACTGTGATGTTGATATGTTCCATGCAATTAAAGATGAGCTCGGCGAAGAAGTAGATTACGTTTGGCACGATACAGAGAATTTAGATGAATATGATGCAATCTTACTACCAGGTGGATTCTCTTACGGTGACTACCTACGCTGCGGTGCTATTTCTCGCTTTGCGAATGCAATGAAAGCAGTGCAAAAAGCTGCTGAGCAAGGAAAGCCGATTTTAGGTGTATGTAATGGATTCCAGATTCTTGTTGAATCAGGATTACTACCAGGAGCGTTAATGAGAAACGAAAATTTAAAATTCATGTGTCGCACTGTTCAGTTGCGTGTTGAAAATAATGAAACGATGTTTACATCACAATATGAAAAAGATGAAGTAATCAATATTCCAATCGCGCATGGTGAGGGTAATTACTATTGTGATGAAGAAACGCTAAAAAGATTAGAAGAGAATAATCAAATCGCATTCCGTTACGTAGAAAATCCGAATGGAAGCGTTTCAGATATTGCTGGTATTGTAAACGAAAAAGGAAATGTACTTGGTATGATGCCACACCCAGAGCGTGCTGTAGACGAATTACTTGGCGGTGCTGAAGGGTTAAAAGTCTTTCAATCTATCTTAAAACAGTGGAGGGAAACATATGCCGTTAATGCTTGAACCAAATCCAACACAAATTAAAGAAGAGCGCATATATGCGGAAATGGGGCTAACAGACGAAGAGTTTGCCATGGTTGAAAAGATTTTAGGCCGTCTGCCAAATTATACAGAAACAGGATTATTCTCTGTTATGTGGTCTGAACATTGCAGTTATAAAAATTCAAAACCAGTACTTCGAAAATTCCCAACAACAGGTGAGCGCGTTCTGCAAGGACCTGGGGAAGGTGCTGGAATTGTAGATATCGGTGATAATCAAGCGGTTGTATTTAAAATGGAAAGTCACAACCACCCATCTGCTATTGAACCATATCAAGGAGCAGCAACAGGCGTTGGTGGTATTATCCGTGACGTATTCTCTATGGGAGCACGCCCAGTAGCTCTATTAAACTCACTTCGCTTCGGTGAATTACAGTCACCACGTGTGAAATATTTATTCGAAGAAGTAGTAGCAGGGATTGCAGGATACGGTAACTGTATCGGCATTCCGACTGTTGGCGGCGAAGTACAGTTTGATCCATGTTATGAAGGAAATCCACTTGTAAATGCAATGTGCGTAGGCTTAATTAACCACGAAGATATTAAAAAAGGGCAAGCGCACGGTGCTGGAAATACAGTAATGTACGTAGGAGCATCAACTGGTCGTGACGGTATTCACGGTGCAACATTCGCATCTGAAGAGTTATCTGAAAGCTCAGAAGCGAAGCGCCCAGCGGTTCAAGTAGGAGATCCATTTATGGAGAAACTTCTGATTGAAGCTTGCTTAGAACTTATTCAGTCGGATGCACTTGTTGGAATTCAAGATATGGGTGCAGCTGGTTTAACATCATCTTCTGCAGAAATGGCAAGTAAAGCGGGAATGGGTATTGAAATGTACTTAGATGATGTACCGCAGCGTGAAACAGGAATGACACCATATGAAATGATGCTATCTGAATCACAGGAACGTATGCTAATTGTTGTGAAAAAGGGTAGAGAGCAAGAGATAGTAGATTTATTTGAGAAGTATGGTCTTGCAGCCGTTACGATGGGGAAAGTAACGGAAGACAAAATGCTTCGCTTATTCCATAAAGGTGAAAAGGTAGCTGAAGTACCAGCAGATGCTCTTGCAGAAGAAGCACCAATCTATCATAAACCATCAAAAGAAGCAGCATACTTTGCTGAATTCCAGGCAATGAAAATGGAAACACCAAAAGTAGAAAATTATAAAGAAACGTTATTCGCTCTATTACAACAACCGACGATTGCAAGTAAAGAGTGGGTTTATGATCAATATGATTATCAAGTTCGCACTAGCACAGTTGTTACACCAGGTTCAGATGCAGCAGTTGTACGTGTACGCGGTACAGAAAAAGGATTAGCAATGACGACAGATTGTAACTCTCGCTATATTTACTTAGATCCAGAAGTGGGCGGTAAAATTGCGGTAGCAGAGGCAGCACGTAATATCGTATGTTCTGGGGGAGAGCCACTTGCAATTACAGATTGCTTAAACTTCGGTAATCCAGAAAAACCAGAAATCTTCTGGCAAATTGAGAAATCAGTAGATGGTATGAGTGAAGCTTGTCGCACATTACAAACGCCAGTTATCGGCGGAAACGTATCAATGTATAACGAACGTAGTGGTGAAGCAGTATATCCAACACCGACAGTTGGGATGGTTGGACTTGTACACGATTTAAGACATGTAACAACACAAGAGTTTAAGCAAGCTGGTGATTTAGTTTATGTAATTGGAGAGACGAAAGCTGAGTTTGGTGGAAGTGAATTACAGAAAATGATTCACGGCAAAATTTTCGGTCAATCACCAAGCATCGATCTAGATGTAGAATTAAAGCGTCAAAAACAAGTATTAGCAGCGATTCAAGCTGGCCTTGTTCAATCTGCTCATGATGTTGCAGAAGGTGGTTTAGCAGTTGCGATTTCAGAAAGTGCAATTGGCGCTAATGGTTTAGGTGCTACTGTGAAATTAGACGGAGAAGCAACAGCCGTATTATTCGCTGAATCACAATCTCGCTTCGTTATAACTGTAAAACGTGAAAATAAGGAAGCGTTCGAGAAAGCGGTAGAAGCAATTCAAGTTGGAGAAGTGACAGATACAAATGAAGTAACAATTCATAATGAAGAAAATGAAGTATTACTTACAGCAAATGTAGATGAAATGAGAAAGGCTTGGAAAGGGGCAATCCCATGCTTGCTGAAATAAAGGGGTTAAATGAAGAATGTGGCGTTTTTGGAATTTGGGGGCATGAAAATGCAGCACAAGTTTCGTATTACGGATTGCATAGTTTACAGCACCGTGGACAAGAAGGCGCAGGCATCGTCGTAAATAATGGTGAGAAAATTGTCGGTCACAAGGGGTTAGGTTTAATATCGGAAGTATTTTCAAGAGGTGAGCTAGAAGGCTTAAACGGAAAATCAGCAATTGGACACGTACGGTATGCGACAGCTGGCGGAAGTGAAGTTGCTAACGTTCAACCATTATTATTCCGTTTTTCTGATCATAGTATGGCATTAGCTCATAACGGAAACTTAATTAATGCAAAAATGCTTCGCCGCGAATTAGAAGCAGAGGGAAGTATTTTTCAAACAAGTTCAGATACAGAAGTACTTTTACATCTTATTAAACGTAGTACGAAAGATTCATTAATTGAGAGTGTAAAAGAGGCTCTAAATAAAGTGAAAGGTGCGTTTGCATATCTTTTACTAACTGGAAATGAAATGATCGTTGCGTTAGATCCGAATGGATTCCGTCCTCTTTCAATTGGAAAGATGGGGGATGCTTACGTTGTAGCATCGGAAACATGTGCTTTCGATGTAGTAGGTGCAACATACATTCGTGATGTAGAACCAGGTGAACTGCTTATCATCAATGATGAAGGAATTCACGTAGATCGTTTTACAAATGAAGTAGATCATGCAATTTGTAGTATGGAGTACATTTACTTTGCACGTCCGGATTCTAATATTGCAGGCATTAACGTCCATGCAGCACGTAAAAACATGGGAAAACGTTTGGCGGCAGAAGCTCCTATTGAAGCTGATGTTGTTACTGGCGTGCCAGACTCTAGTATTTCGGCAGCAATTGGTTATGCTGAGGCAACAGGCATTCCATATGAGTTAGGATTAATTAAAAATCGTTACGTTGGACGTACGTTTATTCAACCTTCTCAAGAACTGCGAGAGCAAGGGGTTAAGATGAAGCTTTCAGCAGTAAGAGGTGTAGTTGAAGGAAAACGAGTTGTTATGATTGATGATTCTATCGTAAGAGGAACAACGAGTAAACGAATTGTTCGTATGCTTCGTGAGGCTGGAGCGACAGAAGTTCACGTAAGAATTGCGTCACCACCTCTGAAATATCCGTGCTTCTATGGCATTGATATTCAAACGAGAAAAGAATTAATTGCAGCAAATCATACAGTAGAAGAAATTCGTGAAATAATCGGTGCAGACTCATTAACATTTTTAAGTGAAGATGGATTAGTAGATGCAATTGGACGTCCATATGAAGGGAAATATGGCGGTCTATGTATGGCGTACTTCAATGGCGATTACCCAACAGCTCTTTATGATTATGAGCAAGAGCTTTTAGAAAGTATGAAATAAGAAGAAAAAAGCTTCTACTTCTTTTGATGTAGAAGCTAGCTTCTTTCTTACAACGGCCGGCCCTAGATAGGGAGAAATTAAAAGACGAGGTGTAGATAACGATGGCGAATGCATATAAGCAAGCAGGAGTAGATATTGAAGCTGGATATGAAGCGGTATCTCGCATGAAAAAACACGTACAAACAACAATGAGAAAAGAAGTGCTAGGCGGTTTAGGCGGTTTTGGAGGTATGTTTGATCTATCAAAATTTGCATTAGAAGAACCTGTATTAGTATCTGGAACAGATGGCGTGGGAACGAAATTGATGCTCGCTTTTATGGCAGATAAACATGACACAATTGGTATTGATGCAGTAGCAATGTGTGTAAATGATATTGTTGTCCAAGGAGCAGAGCCGCTTTTCTTCCTTGATTATATTGCTTGTGGTAAAGCTGAACCTAGTAAAATTGAAAACATCGTCAAAGGTATATCAGAGGGCTGTCGCCAAGCTGGTTGTGCATTAATTGGTGGAGAAACAGCTGAAATGCCAGGGATGTATTCTACGGAAGAATACGATTTAGCTGGTTTTACAGTTGGTATTGTTGATAAAAAGAAAATTGTAACAGGTGAAAAAATTGAAGCGGGTCACGTATTAATTGGCTTAGCATCTAGCGGTATTCATAGTAACGGTTATTCTTTAGTACGAAAAGTATTACTAGAAGATGGAGAACTATCTTTAGATCGTATTTACGGACGCTTAGAACTACCTCTTGGTGAAGAATTATTAAAACCAACGAAAATTTATGTCAAACCTATTTTAGAACTATTGAAGAAATATGAAGTATACGGAATGGCACACATTACAGGTGGCGGATTCATTGAAAATATTCCACGTATGTTACCAGAAGGAATCGGTGCAGAAATTGAATTAGGATCTTGGAAAATTCAACCGATCTTTAGTTTGCTTCAAGAAGTTGGAAAACTAGAAGAAAAAGAAATGTTCAATATTTTTAACATGGGTATTGGTATGGTAGTAGCGGTGAAGGAAGAAGAGGCAAAAGATATCGTTCGTCTACTTGAAGAGCAAGGAGAAATAGCCAGTATTATTGGACGTACTGTACAAGGGGCTGGCGTTACCTTTAATGGGGGAGCGGCACTATGAGTAGATTAGCAGTTTTTGCTTCTGGGAGCGGCTCTAACTTTCAATCTCTTATCAATGCGGTAGAAGAAAAAAGATTAGACGCTGATATTAGTTTATTAGTATGTGATAAACCAGAAGCACGCGCTGTTGGACGAGCACATTATCATCATATCCCATGTTTCGCTTTTTCAGCGAAAGCATATGGATCAAAAGAAGCGTTTGAAAAAGAAATATTAAAGAAGCTAGAAGAGTATGAAATTGATTATGTTATTTTAGCTGGATATATGCGTTTAATTGGACCGACTTTATTAGAAGCTTACGGCGGAAGGATTATTAATATTCATCCATCACTACTGCCGAGTTTTCCAGGGAAAGATGCTGTTGGTCAAGCGTTAGAAGCAGGTGTAAAAGTAACTGGAGTAACGATTCATTATGTAGATGCAGGTATGGATACAGGGCCAATTATTGCGCAAGAAGCGGTAGTTGTTTCTGAAGGGGATACGAGAGAAAGCTTACAAAAGAAAATTCAACAAGTTGAACATAAATTATACGTAAATACAGTGAATCAAATTGTTCAATCTGTGAAAGAACCAACTGTTAACTAACATACAACCAGGGGTGAAGGATAGATGAAAAAGCGTGCATTAGTAAGTGTTTCAGATAAAACAGGAGTAGTAGAATTTGTTAAAGGTTTACTAGAACAAGGGATCGAAGTTATATCAACAGGTGGTACGAAAAAATTACTAGAAGAAAACGGCTTACAAGTAATCGGTATTTCTGAAGTAACTGGGTTCCCGGAAATTATGGATGGTCGTGTAAAAACATTACATCCAAATATTCATGGTGGTCTATTAGCAGTTCGCGATAATGAAACGCATGTAGCGCAAATGAATGAGTTAGGTATGGAGCCAATTGATTATGTTGTTGTTAACTTATACCCATTCAAAGAAACAATCGCTAAGCCTGATGTAACATTTGCTGATGCAATTGAAAATATTGATATCGGTGGTCCAACAATGATTCGCTCTGCTGCGAAAAATCATAAATTTGTATCGGTAATTGTAGATCCAGTAGATTACGATGTTGTATTAACAGAACTGAAAGAGAACGGTGAAGTAAAAGAAGAAACGAAACGTAAATTAGCAGCGAAAGTATTCCGCCATACAGCGGCATATGATGCGTTAATCTCTAACTATTTAACAGAGCAAATGGGTGAAGAAAGCCCAGAAACATTAACAGTGACATTTGAGAAAAAACAAGATTTACGTTATGGAGAAAATCCACATCAAAAAGCAACATTCTATAAAGCACCATTCGCTGTAACTTCTTCTGTTGCATACGCAGAACAATTACACGGTAAAGAATTATCTTATAACAATATTAACGATGCAGATGCAGCGCTTAGTATCGTGAAAGAATTTACAGAACCAGCAGTAGTAGCGGTAAAACATATGAATCCATGTGGTGTTGGAGTAGGAACTGATATTCATGAAGCATACACACGCGCTTATGAAGCAGATCCAGTATCCATTTTTGGTGGTATTATTGCAGCAAATCGTGAAATTGACAAAGCTACAGCTGAAAAGTTACATGAAATTTTCTTAGAAATTGTTATCGCTCCTTCGTTCTCACAAGAAGCTTTAGACGTATTGCAAAGCAAGAAGAACTTACGCTTACTAACTGTAGATATTGAAAAATCGACAAGTGCAAGTAAAAAATTAACTTCTGTACAAGGTGGTCTTCTTGTTCAAGAGGAAGATACGTTATCATTAGATGAAAGTACAATTTCAATTCCGACAAAACGTGAACCGTCAGAGCAAGAGTGGAAAGATTTAAAATTAGCTTGGAAAGTTGTAAAACATGTGAAATCAAATGCAATTGTTTTAGCGAATGATAACATGACAGTTGGTGTAGGCGCGGGACAGATGAACCGTGTAGGTTCTGCGAAAATCGCAATTACACAAGCTGGCGAAAAGGCACAAGGTAGCGCACTTGCATCTGATGCTTTCTTCCCAATGCCAGATACAGTAGAAGAAGCAGCAAAAGCAGGAATTACAGCAATCATTCAACCAGGCGGATCAATCCGTGACGAAGATTCTATCAAAGTGGCAGATAAGTATGGGATTGCTATGGTGTTCACTGGCGTACGTCATTTCAAACACTAATAGAGGATATTTAAAAAGTCCGGTCAAGATAACTGTCGCATGTCGTCGTTGCATTGCCAGTGCGGTACTCATGTAGGAAAACTACACTCCGTGTCCTCCTGT
>NZ_VLTE01000139.1:0-930 GCF_007558965.1 Bacillus sp. HY001
TGTAGTTGTACCATGAAATATTCGCTATGTTTTTGAAATTCCCTGCTTATGTATCTTCAACATCATAACCGAATTACATAAATTTAAACGTTATAAAAGCTGTAGAAAAAAAGAAAAGAACGCCTTTTTACTGAAGCGTTCTTTCGATATTTATTCTTTTAAAAGATAGGTTACTTTATTTAAAATCTTTTCGATGTGTTTCGCGTTTTTACTGTACATTTCGCTAGCTGATTTCGACTTTGTTTCTAGGGAAAATAGTTCTAAATCAGCGTGACATTTTTTTAAAGATGCTAATAATAAAGGCTTGTTTTGAGGAGAAGGCATTTGTAGTTTGTCATTATAAATGTCGATAGTCAGTTGCCCGTATGAATCCACTTGACCGAGAAAGACATTTTCAATAACTACACCGAGCTTTTCTAGTTCAGAATGTAACCAAGCACGGTTATGTCCACTAGAGGATAAAGGTTCATCTAAGACGTTTCCATCCATAATAACAGTTTGTGGTTCTTTTTCGTTTGGTACTTTTAAGCCGATGTCTTTTGCTGTAAGTGGTTGGCGATCTTTTTTCAATAACACATTTAATTCTCCGCTCGGTTCTAGTACAGCGAATTCAACATCTGCTACGCTGAAAGCATCTTTTCCACGGAGAAGTTCCAGTAATTCGTCACTTGTATATTTTTCTTTCTTTAAGTTATCTTCGAGTATCTTTCCGTCTTTTATTAATACGGTAGATTTTCCTTCAAAAAAATCTCGAGCTGTTTTGTTTTTTAAAGAGAGGATTCCTGTTAAAAAAGGTACCACAGCGAAAATGAGTATCGCAAAGACGCCGTGGAAAAATTTTGAATCGAGCCCTGTAGATACTTGGGCAGCGATGTCACCGATTGTCATTCCGGCTATGTATTCAAAAAAGGAGAGCTGAGAGATTTGTCT
>NZ_VLTE01000140.1:0-376 GCF_007558965.1 Bacillus sp. HY001
TTCTTTCTATTAGGGTTTTGTTTATAGTGACAAAAACGTCAGTATTGTCTAGTGAATTATAATATGTAATTATGGAAAAGTAAATTAGAAAACAAAAGAAAGAAGGGATTCAATTGAAAAGTAGAGCTGCTGTTGCATTTAAGCCAGGAGAACCACTTCAAATCGTAGAAATC
This sequence comes from Bacillus sp. HY001, assembly GCF_007558965.1. Lineage (NCBI taxonomy): Bacteria > Bacillati > Bacillota > Bacilli > Caryophanales > Bacillaceae > Bacillus > Bacillus sp. HY001. Next base: position 174 of record NZ_VLTE01000140.1, read on the forward strand.
GATGTAGAAGAACCAAAAGCAAAAGAGGTATTGGTAAAAATACTGTATACTTCTGTCTGTCATACAGATGCTTTTACATTATCAGGTGACGATCCAGAAGGCGTATTTCCTGCTGTATTAGGTCATGAAGGTGCCGGTGTTGTCGTTTCAGTAGGTGATGAAGTGACTTCAGTAAAACCTGGTGATCATGTGATTCCACTATA
>NZ_VLTE01000141.1:0-1497 GCF_007558965.1 Bacillus sp. HY001
ATGTGTTTGCCGAAGAAGTTGAATTTTCAGGTGTAACTGCTCCTATCGGGGTAAATGTGCGCGATAATAAAGATTCGACTGGAAATATAATAGATGTTCTTCAAGGAAATCAAACCGTTTACTTCAATGGTTGGGAATATGGAGAGGGTTTAAAAGATTATTGGACTGGAAGTATAGATAATCGCTGGTTTTATTTTTTTAAAAACGGGAAAAAAGCATATGTTGCTTCGGCATTTATAAATGGAAATCCACCTAATTCTACAACAACTATTAAACTAAATGTTCCTAACATTAAACAACAGCAGTCTAATTGGTGTTGGGCAGGTACTTCAGTATCTGTTTTAAACTATTTTGGGCAACCAACTACACAACAGCAATTTGTAGGATATGTAAAGGGAGGCTTATACAATTATCCAGCTACTTCTAGAGAAATACAAAATGGCCTTATTTATTTTGGTTTAACTTCAACAATTAATAGAGGAACTCTTTCTTATGATGAGTTTAGAAGCCAAATTAATAGCAATAAACCAATGATTACACTAATTAATTGGAAAAACGGCGGGAATATTGGTCATTTTCTTGTGTTAGATGGTTATTTTAAAGGTATGAATAATATGAACTATATTACCTATATGGATCCTTGGTATGGCGATCATTATCAACATAACTTTGAATCATTTAAAAATAACGATAGATTTTGGTGGAATGAAACAGTTCAAGGTATTAGTAGAGGATATTAAATGAAAATAAGGAGGGAAATAAGTTTATGAAAAAAATAACGAGAACTATAATTTTAGGCGTATTTTTAAGTATTGCATTAATAAGTATGAATAAAATTGCTCAAGCAACAGATAATTCTAAAGAGTCACCTGAAAAGATAGCACTAAAAGATTATCAAAATAGTAAAAGTGCTCTATTAAAAGACGGCAAGCAACTTTATCAAAATCATAATTTTACGTCTAATTCAACTTTAGAAATATCCACATTTTTTTTCCATGTTTATGAAATACAACAACAAAACATTATAAATAATGACTCCAAAAAGCTATCTGAATATTTATTGCCCACAGATGAAAAATTATGGTTTATTTTAAATAGAAACAATCCAGAGGGATTAATTTTTACAAATGAACAAGAGCCTATACGTATGGGGGGAGAAAAACGTAGTAAAGATTTATATGAAATCTATAGGTCTATACAAACAAATGTAAAACAAATTAAAAAAATTATATATATTGAATTTGAAGGACAAGGGTTATTTATTGTTTCTCACGAAAATGGAGAAGAAGTATATGCCAGTGAGGGGGCTTCTGCTATTTTAGGAGTTCCATCAGCCAAAAAAATTAATTCTGATGAAATCATTTTAAAAATGAAGGAAAGAATTCTCTTATCTCAACAATAAGATTGATGAAGGGACAACAGGGTCTCATTTAGGGAGAAATTTCTTTTTAAAATACTGTTAGTAAAGTAGTTAAAACAGTAGCTGACATAAAAAAA
>NZ_VLTE01000142.1:0-274 GCF_007558965.1 Bacillus sp. HY001
CGGTGAAATTATAGTACCTGTGAAGATGCAGGTTACCCGCGACAGGACGGAAAGACCCCGTGGAGCTTTACTGTAGCCTGATATTGAATTTTGGTACATTTTGTACAGGATAGGCGGGAGCCATTGAAACCGGAGCGCTAGCTTCGGTGGAGGCGCTGGTGGGATACCGCCCTGAATGTATTGAAATTCTAACCTACGGGTCTTATCGACCCGGGAGACAGTGTCAGGTGGGCAGTTTGACTGGGGCGGTCGCCTCCTAAAGTGTAACGGAGGC
>NZ_VLTE01000143.1:0-1659 GCF_007558965.1 Bacillus sp. HY001
CCACATGCCCATCAACTTAAGAACGAAAACAAAATGAACTTTCGTTCAAACAAACTAAAAAACACGTAATGTACTTTTGGTATTGAAAAGTACACACACCAAATAAACTCTAACGAGTTTCATTTTAAAAATTATGCAGCTTTCTTTTGTTTTCCAAACCCATTATACTCATAGACAACACCCATAATATCAAAGATAGTTTTCTTCTCATATCGATGAGATTTCCGTCCATTCTTCTGTAGGAGGTCGAACAAACGGATTAAAATCTTTGTTAGATTTTGGGTGTTTCTCTGTATCGCTTGATATAACAGCGATACATGATCTTGAATCATCCCAATGGCTTTATATTCACTTAATTCTCTTTTGTTCTTTTGCAAAAGAAGTTTACGCATCTTAAACATCGTAGAAGAACAGATAAAGATGGCAATAAGTCTTCCATACACATGACATTCTAATCGCTCTTTTTTGATAGTTTGCCAATGATGAATTTGAAATAAGGATTTCCACGTTTTAAAAATAATTTCTATTTGCCAGCGAAGGGAGTAAAAGTCATGTATTTGTTCCATCGGAACAACTCCTTCAGGCGTATTTGAGACATATATGTTGATACCCGTTAATCGTTTACTCTTTTCTGAAAATGTAATACCCTTTTTACTTTCAGTGTAACTTTGTTTTTTTCTACGTTCCTGTATCTGTTTGTCTGTTAAACGATAGATAATTACACGTGTGAATAGTTTTTGATTCTTTCCAATGTAAGCTTCTTTTATTTCGTATGTTTGACCGGGTTTTAAATTGTTCATAATATGTTCTAAATCAACTTGGATATACTGTGATTGCTTTTTTACGGTTCCGTTTCGAAAGTATTCTGGAAACGGATTTTTTACATACACGGTATGGTTTAATTTTAATCTGGATATATAATAAGCACCTCGTTGATCCATTTGATCTAAGTCTTCTAATGAAAAATAACCTAAATCACGGATACATAAATCGCTTGGACGTAATGTGTCTAAGCATTCTGTTCCAAAGGTCTTATCATTATTTTTTCCTGGACCTATCTGAAAGTTTAGAAACTGTCCGCTATGTAAGTCATATTCTAATTGAATCTTGATACCCGCTGTTTGTGCACAACCACCTGATCCAGGATATACATGGGCTAAATGTTTTGGTACTTGGAAAATCGTCGCATCTAAAATACGAATTCGTTGAAAATACGTGAGCGCCGCGCTTGAAATGGCCGATGTTTCACAGATTTTACTTTTCCATAATGCCGAAAAAATATATTTCAAAAATTCAACCGCTTTTTTATCAAAGCGTTTATTGAGTCCTTCTGGACTCATAAGAGTGCCTGTGGCCGCATGTAATTGACTGCATAGTCGAACAAGCGAGTCACTCGCTGTACGTTGACTTACCCAAATACATATGGTAGCTAATTCATTTCCAGAAAACTTTCGTTTTCTTTTTACAAAACCTAATTCTTTTGCGAGTTCTTCCAAAAGAGAAGGGGTTAAATGACGATACAGTTCTTCAGAAAATAGTTGTAATTCATCTTGAATCGAAAGATTCATAAAAAATGTCACCCTTTCTAGCTAGCTTTTTAGAAAGAATAACGTTTTTTGTCACTTGGGGGTAGTGAAAATTCTTAAGTTGATGGGCATG
>NZ_VLTE01000144.1:0-4996 GCF_007558965.1 Bacillus sp. HY001
CAGATGAATATAAATCCATTGCTCATGTCTTCATAACCATCTAATCCTGTTACAATATCTAAACTGTGCATCCAAACTGTGATACTATCCCAATTTGTTATCAACAGGTATCCACTACCTACTAATAAAGCCCACCCAAATATTGTCCCTAAAAGTCCCGAGCCTCTTCCAGAAGAATATCCTGCAAAATAGTTTGCTGCGGTTCCAAATAATAATCTCATTCTTTTTACCTCCACATCTATATCATTTCACTAATATATACAAATTCCATTTAACCATAACTTTATTATATCAGAAAATTAAGAATATTCAATAAATATTTTTAGGTACTCTTTATATTTTTTAATAAGGGCTGTGATTTTTATTCACAACCCTTATCTTTCAGTTAATCCACAGGAACTTCTTCTTGTCCATGCGGTATTTGTTCAATTGGTGTTACAATTTGCGCATATTGATTTACCTGAATTTTAAATTGTCGTGGTTCCAAGAAGTTTACCTGTTGTATTAAAACCTCTATATGAAATGTATCTACTTTTTTCCCGCGGTCAATTTTGGTAATACGTGCATTGTAAAACTTATCTCCATTTAGGAAATATCTTTGAACAGCTTCTGTAGCAAGCATACGTTCATTACTTGTCATTTTCATTGGTTCAATACCAAATCCAGCCTTTGTAAACAAATATGGAACATCATAACTACTATTAGAAATTTTTCGTAGTAAATCCTCTACTGTTTTTGTTTTTGCAATATATTCTTCTTCTTTTGTATCAAATCTCTTTGGTTTATCTCCAAGCATCTCGATTTCATCTTGATTTACTTGCTCTTCCTCTTGCACTTGTGATTTCAGCATATAATCATGAATGGTATTATAGGTGGCAACACCTGCCACTAGTACGATAATCCCCAATATGACCAAGTATTTACGAGGCATATTAGATAAAATGTTGATTATTTTCTGCATCTACTCTCATCCCTTATCAGTCTATAACATTACGGATTTGTGTCATATGTTGTCCTCTTGCCGTATAGTTTAGACCTGTAATTTGTACACCCTTATTATCACCAATATGAATCATTTTTTGATTCCCCATATAAATCGCAACATGCCCTGGATTTTCATAGAAAATTAGATCCCCTGGTTGCGCATGATTGATGTCTGGCACTTGTTTTCCTTGTCCGACTTGAGCACCAGTCCAATCTCCAAGTTGTACACCTATACTTGTTCTAAATACATACTGAGTAAATCCTGAGCAATCTGAAGTACCTCCTGGCGGATTACGATCCCCTAAGACATATCTCACTTTTCCTTGACCAAGCCATTTTTTCGCTTCTGCTAATACTTTTTGTCGTTTGTCATTCGTCATAATAGGAGAACCACCAGATGATAGTCCTGGATCATCATTTTTCTTAAAGAATTTCATTGGATCCGTTGGTTGGTCGTTAATACGAATTTGGAAATCTAAATGAACAGCGTAGCCATTCATATTAAGGAAACCAGTGTTTTTATCATAGTTAGAACCACCCATCTCTCCAATAATTTGTCCTTTCGTCACCATGGTTCCTTGTGCAATTGATATTTTACTCAAATGTAAGTAACGAGATACAATACCATTTCCATGGTCTACATAAACACCTAGACCTCCACCATTTACATTACCTGCTTGGACTACAATACCTGCTTCCATTGACCACACGGGGTCTCCAGCTTTTCCAGCGGTCATAGCTCCAATATCTACAGCATTATGTTGCTTTCCACCACGAACTGCATCAAATGTATCTGTAATACGCCCTGATTTCGTTGGCCATTTCCAACCTTTATCGGAAATCCATTCTCCATCTCCAGATTCTACACAACCTAAATCTTTATAATATTTCAAAACTTTGGAAACGTAAGTGTAATCTCCATAACACGCTCCAACTTTGGTTCGGAAGTTATTAGGATCAGAACAACCTGCTGGATTTTCACCAGCATGCTCCCTAGAAAACGCAATAGCTGTTTCTTCTGAATATCCACCTTTTGCTAATGCATAACTAATGAATCCAGGACCGTAATTATAACTCTGTAAGGCAAGTGCTATATCTCCATTTGCCTTCGCTAAAACATCTTTAAATTCTTGTACGCCTGCTTCAATAGAAATATTGGGGTCTTTAATACACCCTATACGAGCACTTCCTTTTAGACCTATACAAGATGAACTTAAGTCTCCATAATGCCCTTCTGCAGCTTGCATCGGGTCACTTCCCTCTCCTTGTGATTCCTGCATCATTTGGGCAGCCAAAACACCAACATATTGAGCTACACCATGTTTTTCTGCCATTTCTTTAATTTTAGGAAGGTATCCTGTAACTTTTGCATTAAGGTTAACAGGTTCTCCGCCAGGGCTCACATTACCTACACACATACCACCAACAAAATTACTAGAAGGTGCCAGATGTCCATACATTCCTTCTAACATTCCTGCTGCTAATATCTCACGCGCACGATCTTTTTGACTCTCACTAAATTTTGCAAGCTCCATCGCTTTTTCTAATCCATGAGAAGAAACTGTTACTTTTTTACTACCACTTGCATTAATTTCATCTATTTTTTTCTTAAAATCTGTATCTCCCAATATCTTTTTTACATCTGGTCCGGAATAACTTTCAGATTTGGTTTTTTGCATCTCCTTTTTCTTTTTTTCACAAGGACCATTCGGCCCTGCCTCACATACCTCTTTTTCCGTATATTCTTCATATTGGATATCCAAGAAATATGATATAGCATCATGCGGATCTTTTCCAGTCAAATCATTATCATACCGAGCCATGTCAAAAGCGACGACCTCTTTCCAGTCTACGTTTAGTGCCATTGAAATTTCCATATACTTTTTGACTTGCTCTTCTGTTTTACTCTCATCATCGGTAAATGGTACAAAAGATGCTAGAATCACACATACAGTAATAATAAGAGCCATAATGAGAGCAACAGGCAATCCTACTGCTCCCACGATAGCTCCGACAATTTTCACTATACCAGCTCTTAGCAGTTTGGCAGCAGCTTTCGCTGCCGCTCTTCCTGCTTTTCCTGCCATTTTTGCCATTTTCCCGCTTGCCTGCATCCCTTTTTTCTTAATAAAGTGAGATGTCGCATCTTTTAAAGGGTTACTTTTCTTCTGGTTATTTGGATCGTTAGGATTTTGACTCATAGACTTGTCACTCCATACTTTCCATTTTCATTATTTCTACTTCTTCGCTGTGCTAAGCGAGGGTTTGGCGCAAATGGAATCAGGTTTTGTGGGTCATGTTCTGATAAATTCAAATGTGTCTCTGTACGTACAACTTCGTCCTGTGTATGAGTTACTAGGATTTCTTCTCTCGGTTTAATACTGCTATCTTTCACTTCACAAACCCTTTCAATTCTTTGGTTTGCTTGTAATCGTGTATCTCCTTTTCCGAACGGAGAAATACGTGACACTGTACCGTCTGTAGTTGTCGCAACCATATAACTACGATCTCTTTCTACCACCATTTGCACATTCTGGTATCCCCCCTGGTCTAAATCAGACATATAGAAGTGACCATTGTCTACCTTATGACTTACTGTAAGTGGCGGTTCACTAAATACTGGTTTTTGTTGTAAAGGTCTTTGATTTTGATTTCCTACTAATTGGTTTGGATTAATATTGATAGAACGATTGATACTAATTTTCCCACCACTAGAATCTTGAATATATGCTGGTGTTGCTTTCATACCATTACGGTACTGCGTTAATTGTCCATCCGAAATATTTAAGTCTTGATATACAACTTGTCCCGAACGAATGCTACTATCACCACTACCATAACGAGATACAACTTGTGTCATTCCACTGGAATCTTTCGCTTCAATCCATGATTTATTATTTGTCGTAACAAGACGTACTGCACCTTGAGCAACTGATTGTCTTCCAGTCGCATCTGTTATTGTTGGTACCATTCCCTTAATCTCTTGAATTTCTTTTGCTTCTGTTTGAACTGCTTTATTATATGGATTATGTTTACTTACCATACGTGCAGTAGCTTGGTAAGCACCTGCACCACCAATTACACCTGCTGCATAGCTTAATCCTTTTGTCACATTGTAATGGCGTTCTGCTGCATTACCTCCTAATGAAGTATGAACGGCAGCTGCAGTTCCACTCATCACTCTTTGTACTGCATTTCCACCAGCCTGCTGAACAGCACTAGATGCATTAAAGTATGCTTGTGATATATTTTCCATACCTTTTGTATGCACGAGATGTTTGGCACCTTCCATCATACTTACACCAATCATCTTACTTTGCTGTGTCATACGTCCCACTGCTGAAGTTGGAATCGTCATTTTCCCAGCACTTTGCGAAATATTTGCTACACTAGCTGATGCATCCGCATACGAGCGCTCAATTTCAGAAACAGACAGATTTCCAGCACGTGCCATACTCGCTTGCGTTTGCGTAGCTGCAAACACAGCTTTATTGATTGCACCACCTGTCGCAACACCGTGTGAACGAACACTTTGAATCGCACTAGTAATTCCAGAACCTACTTGTTGACTCACTGTTCCAAGACTAGCATGACTTTGTAAACCTTTCGTCAATTGCGAAGCAAAGGCATCTTTATTAATATACGATTGATTATGTAGACTCTTACCACTCGTATCTTTTGCCTGTACGGGCATCGCACCCGCTTGTACCGCTGCTTGCTGAGCGACTGCTTTAAATTCATTCCCTTTATCATTCAAGTGAGACTGCCAAGCTTCTACTTTTTGCGCTTGAGACATAGTTGGAGACAAGTTTTTCATAAAGTTTGCTTTGTTCTCTGCTGCATATCCTTGTTTAAAGGATTCTGTAGATGCTTGTACTAAATTCCCAACATTACTTACACCTTTTTGTTTCTGGTTTCCATATCCATTTGCTAAACTATGTGTTTTTACACCATTTACCGCTTTTTGAATGCCAGATACACTAGATACACCCATTGCATTTATATTTGGATT
>NZ_VLTE01000014.1:0-20506 GCF_007558965.1 Bacillus sp. HY001
CGGGGATAGCCTAATGAATTAGAAGCCACTAGGCTTCTGTACTTAGGAATCTCCCACTTCAAACAGTCCGTAAGGACGTTAAGTGGTGAGTAGTTCAATTATCTTATTTTCAACATTACAAAAAACAATATTTCTAAAAAACAGAGCAACATCCCTCTTGTGTAAGCGTTTTACAAAAAGTAATCTAGTGGTACAGATAGACACTGGAAACTACTTCTGGTTTTGATAGATTCTCAACTACTATGCTGGTTTCACTTTCTATCAAAATATTAATTTTCAAAGGTAAAAAAGTGCTCTATACCTTTGAAGGATCATCAATGTCAAAAGTGTCAAAATTAAAACGAGGGGGTTCACATGAAAAAAACAAAAAAGAAGTTCAGGAGGACGATTGTAACACTTGTTACGGGTTGTGTCGTAGGTTCTACTTGTTTTACAAATGGTTACCTAATCCAAGCCGAGGGAACCACGGAAACTACACCAGCTGAAAGTCAAATCAGTACACAAAGTCCACATACGGTTATTTCGTCTAATCAAATGGATGTTCTTGTTGATGCAAATTTTCCAAGAGTCATTCAATACGATTTAAAATCTGGAACTGGAGCAGGAAAGACTTTTTACGGACAGACTGAAGCATTAGATACAATCCTTATTAATGACGTAGCAGTAAAACCAAAAGTAAAAGCAAAAGTTTCATCAGATAAAGTTGTATATGAGATGACGGTGATAGACACTCATAACAATATCTCTGCGGTTATTACTGCTGAAATGGTTGTTAAAGAGAATATATTAGAATTCAATATTACAAAGATCGTCGACAACAAAATCGTAAAAACTATTGAAATCCCAAATCATAATTTAATTTCTGTAAATAACAGTCAAAAAGATGCAGTGCTAGATGGCGTACAGATGTCAACAAATACTCGTATTAACGGTGACAGACAGATTAAGGTTGACGAAAATTTAATTACGAAAGATGAAGAGCAAAAAGGATATATGTATGCTTTTCTTTCTACTGATGAATTAAGTGCAAGTATATGGTCTAATACGGAGAATAGTTTAGTAAAAAAATTGGCTCCAGATTCTTATGCTGCAAAGACTGATGCTCAAAGAATTACGGCAAATGCTACGACTAATAGTGCCGGAAAAAAAACAATTGGTCTAAGTAGTACATTCTGGACGTATCAAAAGTCAGAAGAACATCGTAAAGAAGATGGCACTCTAGAGCTAACGGATGGGACAGTTAATAAGGTAGATGAAATGCCGTCTGTGAAAGTTATCATTACTGCTGACGCTAATGATGATAAAAAGATAAACTGGCAAGACGGAGCAATTGCTTATAGGAAAATTATGAACGAACCTCTAGGGTCAGAAAAAGTTCCAGACTTAGTTGGTTACCGTGTTAACATGAACTTTGGCAGTCAGGCCCAAAATCCTTTCTTAATGGCTTTAGACGGAGTGAAAAAGTTTCATTTAAATACTGATGGACTAGGACAATCTATTCTACTGAAAGGTTATGGTAGTGAAGGTCATGATTCTGGTCATTTAAATTATGCTGACATTGGAACTCGAATTGGCGGTGCAAAGGACATGAAAACATTGCTAACAAAGGGTAAAGAATATGGGGCAACTTTTGGTGTTCATGTGAATGCAAGTGAAACATATCCAGAGTCAAAATATTTCCAAGAAGAGCGTTTATTAAAAAATCCAGATGGAACTTATAAGTATGGTTGGAACTGGATTGATCAAGGAATAAACATTAATGCTGATTATGATTTAAGAAATGGCAGGGCACAACGCTTCAAAGATTTATATGATGCTCTTGGTGGCAAAAAGAATGATTTAGATTTTATTTATGTAGACGTTTGGGGTAATGGACAGTCAGGTGATAATAGTACATGGCCGAGCCGTCAATTAAGTAAAGAAATAAACAGTTTAGGTTGGCGCTTAGGCAGTGAGTGGGGATATGCGAACGAGTATGATTCCACATTCCAACACTGGGCAGCCGATTTAACTTATGGTGGGTATACCCTAAAAGGTATTAATAGTACCATCACTCGTTTCATTAAAAACCATCAAAAAGATGCATGGATTGGTAACTATCCTAAGTATGGAGGCGACGCAGATGCTCCATTACTAGGTGGATACAGTATGAAAGACTTTGAAGGTTGGCAAGGTAGAAGTGACTACAAAGCGTATATTGATAACTTATTTGCGGTGAATATTCCAACCAAATTCATTCAACATTATAAAGTAACACAGTGGGAAAATGGTAAAGCAGTTGAAATGACAGATGATAAACAACAAACTTACAACTGGGTACCAGGTATGAAGTCCGTATTAAAGGACGAATCTAGTGAAAATACACTTACAATTGAAAGAAAATCAAATGATTTTGCAAATGATAAAGATGGCTATCGAACAAGAACTATGACATTAAATGGTAAACAAATATTTGAAGGTAAACCTGGTGACGAAAAGTATTTATTTCCATGGTCTTGGGATCAAAATGGCAAAAAATTATCAGCAGAGAATAAAAAATTATATCACTGGAACACAAACGGTGGAAAAACAACGTGGACCGTTCCAACTGGTTGGCAAGGTACCGTTAAAGTGTATGAGTTAACAGAATTAGGTAAAGAGAATATGAAAAATGTTAAAATTGAAAATGGAAAAATCACATTAGATGCAAAAAAATCTACTGCATATGTAATTTATAAAGGGCCAAAATCCAATAACGATGTTAAATGGAGTGAAGGAATGCATCTTATAGATGCTGGATTTAACAGCAATTCCCTAAAAGATTGGAAAATCAAAGGAGACTCAAAAGCAGTTAAGATTACGAAGAGTGAAGGTAATAATAATATGCTAACAATCTCCAATAATAAAAAGAAAGTAAATGTTACTCAAAAATTAACAGACCTAAAACCTAATACAAAGTATGCTGCATATGTGGGTATAGACAACCGAAGTGAAGCACAAGCAAGCATAACGATTACTTCTAACGACAAAGAGTATACAAATAGTACTGGTAAATCTATCGCTAAAAACTATGTAAGAGCATACGCACATAATACACTAGGTTCCGAGCAAGCAAAAGCTGATGGTCAAATGACTTCAACTGTGGATGGAACAAGTTACTTTCAAAATATGTATGTGTTTTTTGAAACTGGTAAAAAAACATCAGATGTAACTATTGATTTATCTAGAGATGGTGGAACTGGTGCAAGTTACTTTGATGATATTCGCATCGTGGAAAGTAATGCCGAAAACCAAGTAAGCAATAATAAATTTGTACAAGACTTTGAAAATGTTGTACAAGGCATCTATCCGTTTGTAATTGGTAATATTGAAGGCGTAGAAGATAATAGAACACACCTGTCTGAATTACATGCACCATATACACAAAGAGGTTGGAACCAAAAAATAGTAAGTGATGTTATCGCAGGTAAATGGTCACTTAAAACGAATGGATTAACGGAAGGTGACGCTCTTGTATACCAAACTATACCTCAAAACTTCACATTTAAACCAGGAGTAACGTATAAAATTACTTTTGATTATGAGGCAGGTAGTGATGGAACGTATGCAGTGGTGACAGGTAATGCTCCATTTGAAGAAAAAGGAGTATTAACTAAGGAAGAATTAAAATCAACCGCAAGCAGTGATAAGAATGCAAAAGCTGGCACATATTCCTTTACTTTAACAGGAGATAAATCGGGGCAAAGCTGGTTTGGCATTTATTCCACTAATAAAGCAGCTAATACTAACGGTGTGAAAGGATCACAAGCTAACTTTAACGGTTACAAAGATATTATGCTTGATAATCTAGTTATTGAAGTAGTGTCAAATAAATAGAATCAGTTACTTTATATTGAATGAAGTTGTCTCAAAAGGTCCTTAAAAATGATCTTTTAGAGACAACTTCTTTTTTTATACTTTATAAACATAAGAGAATCGTTCCTGTCCGTAATTTGGTTGTGATAACATACTTATATCAAAAAGAGGTTAACCCATATAGCTACTCAGCTATCTTTCGGTCAACCTCTTTTCATTCACGATATTACACGAGCTATAAAACTCCCTTTATCTTAATTCGAGATTTTTATCTCTGTGTCTCCCCCCTGTAGTCACCTTTTTTCAATACGTAAATTATCTAAAATAAACGTACCTGCTCCAGTATCACCGTTTAAATTCGTTCCATCACTGAAAATTCCAACATAAGTTTGACCATTCTCAGAGCCTGTCACAGTAAACTCTGCCGTTTTTGTATCAGTAGATGCAGCAAGAGTATTATTCACACTCAATCCCTTTGCACTCGCAATGTCTCGAACATCAATTTCTTGATCCCCTGAAATAAAACGGAATGCATTTGCTGTTGTTTGGTAATCAAATGATACTTTATAAGTTACGCCTGGTTCGAAACGATAATTTTGAGGAATCGTACGGTACAGCAAACCTTTATTTCCAGTGTTCACTTTAACGGACCAATTCCCACCTAATACATCATCGACTAGTTTTTTACCTGCCCATCCTTTTTGCGTATATGGAGCATGCAGTTCAGACAGATGAATTCTGTTGTCTTCTACTCCTTCTGTGTTACCGATAACGAATGGGTAAATACCTTGTACTACCGATTCAAAATCTTGTTTAAATTCCGTTGGTGAAACATAATTTTTTAAGGATTTTTGAACAATCCGAATATCATCAAATTTTGTGTTTCCTTTTCCAGCATCACGGCTGAGAGTTAATTTAGCTTTATTCGTTTCAGCTGTAAAGCTTACTTGCATGATTTGCATTTTGCTATTGTATCCATCATTTGAAGCATGTGAATCTGCCTTAACATAGTTCTTTTGCAGGCTGCGAAGCGTGTAATTATTAACGTCTTCTTTCCCACCTGTTACTGTAATTCCGGCCTTTACATCACTATTATTTTCAACATACACCTCTGCTACATAATCTTTACCTGGTTCCAAACCAGTTAGGACACGTGAAACAGTTGTATCTTTTGACGGACTATCAATATTCAAGTAGTAATCTCCACTACTTACATTGCGGTTGCTTCCAGTTTGATTCGTTCTAACGGCGCTTATAGCTTTGTTATCTCCCTCAATAGTTGTATATGCACTTACTTTTCCTGTATTGAATCCCGCGTCATATATATGAGCACCCTTGCTCCAATCATAGTCAAGAATTTCCAAACCTTTATCTCTTTTTGGTACAACAACATAAGGAGTTGCCGCATCAGCTTTCAAAGTCACCTTATTATTTACGACCTTGACTTCTTTCATATCTGCTCTACCACGATCTGTCAGTTTGTATACATATACACTAGATGCATCTTTATATTCATCTGGAAGTGTCCAAGTTGTTGTACCACCTTCCAAATTCCAGTGATATAGTTTTTCAGAATTAGAAGTTGGATTTTTAAAATCTTGTTTCACCCAGGGAATTAAATAAGTATGTCCATCAAGTACAACGTTTCCATTCAGTGTAATAACACGTTCCCTAGAATTGTCTTTTCTAGTTACATCGACAACATCTCCATTACTTGGGTCTTTCAATTTTATTTCCTTTTCTAAGTTCGTCTTGCTTTTATCCCCTTCTACAGCTGTCCAATTCGTTACATAATATTTTTGTAAGAATTTAGTAGGTAGATTCGTATCAAATGTCATGCGAATAAAATTATCAAAATTCTTATCAGATTGCCATCCTTCGAAACCAGCTAATTCAAATCCACCAAGTAACGGATGATCAGCAGTTCCTCCTACTTCAGGCCAATTCAACACCCAAGAATCTCTTTGGTGATTGCTAATAAAGCGTAGTACTTCTGAGTTGATCCCTTTACTTTCCGGTCCACCATAGTTTTTATCGGTAGCCCAGTGTTGCCACGTTGAATTATTGGCCATAGAACCACCAAATTCCGTTGTTAGTCTCCAGCCCCTATCTTTAAATTGATCTGCTATTCTATTTGATTCCCATTGATTTTGATACCATACATCTAAATAAATAAAGTCAAGATTTGGAACAGCAGTTTTCAATTCATCTAGTCTTTTCGCACGTGCTCCAGTATACAAATCTTTTAATTTATTAATTGTATAAGATTGATCTAGCCATCCCCATCCTAAAGAATTTGGACGATCAATAAAATCATTGTTGAAAGCTTTCGCTTCAGGATAAACTTCTTGCGCATTGATATGGACACCAAATTGGGTGTTATACTTATGCCCCTCTTTAATAAGCGTATCCAAATCTTTAACGCCACCCATGCGCTCACCTACATTACCGTAATCCGGATGACCACTGTCATGTCCTTCGTTTGCATATCCTTTTAATAAAACAGCCTGCCCCAATTCATCTGTAACAAGAGCAACCTTTTTAATATTATCTGCTGTTTTTAAGAATGGTTGTTGTGCTTGTGATCCGAAATTCATTGCAATACGCATTCCAACATTATTGTTTACATCTTGATATCCTTTAATGTCTTGCATAATATCACGGTATGCAATCGCTGCATCCTGCCAATCTGTCTTATTATCAGTATTCAAATCTTTAGCGATAGCTATTTTAATAGTTGGTTTATTTTTTTGTGGATCTGGCATAAAATCTCTTTGGTAATAGAGTGCACTAGAACCTATCCCCATTGCCTTAGCACCATTTTTATTTACATATCGATTTGCAACTAAGTTTTTATAGCCATCCACTTCTGAACTAGACCATACACCCGCACTCAATTCGTCAGTTGATAAAAATGCAGTATAATTTTTAGTAGATGTACCTATTTCCCCCATTGAAGAATCTACGCTTACATCCACATCTCCTGATTTCCTCACATCAGTACTAATATTCGTTAATTTAGCTTTTGCACCTTTTTGCACCGAATTTACTGAGATAACGTTCATATCAGCAAACTCAACTGTTTCAATTTTTGCACTGCCATTATTTTTAATTTCATCGAAACTATAAATAACTTTATTATCATTTACTTTCAAAGATACTTTAAATACAGCATCAAGGTTTTTCATTTCATCCACAACTTTTAATGTATATAGCGCTTCACTATCGCTTAGCTTTTCAAAGCTTACTTTAGGATAGTATAGTGCACCATTTACTTTCAATCCGTAAACAGGTGATTCTTGTCCATTCATTACTTTATCGCCAACTTTGTATTTCACAACCCGCGGGAATACTTGGTCAATAGTAACATCCATATACTTTGACTTTAATGTATCTTCTACTGATGGAGTATCTGGAGGCTTTGGCGCACTATATTCCTTGATTTTGATATTAGAAATCGTAATATCGGCAGCACCTCGGCTTTTTTCAAATCCAAGTCCCCCCGCCTGATCTACACCACCTGTCAATGTCCATGAATCTACCTTTTTACCATCAATGTATAACGTTGCAACATCGTCCATGAATACTAAACGTAAATGGTATGTTTGTTTTGCTTGTAACGGCACATTTGAAGTCATCGACGTCCAATTGTTGATAGGACCAAATGTTTCGCCAAAATACTGGTCGTTCGTATCCCCTGTTCCCACATATGTGTATGCAGATGCATTTTGAACACGATAGATTAATCCAAAGCGATTCATCTTATCAGTATTAGTAGTTACATCAGCTTCAAAAACACCATTTTTAATCGATTTCATTTGGTTATAGACAATTCGATTCTTTTGGGTAGATGTAACACCGAAAGTTGCTGAACCGTCTGCATTATAAGTAACTTTTCCGTCTCCTGAGATAATTTTCAAGTCGCCTTCTTCTAATTTATTATCCGTAATGTCGACAAGTTCTCCATCTCCTGGATCCGTGCCTCCATCACCAGATGCAGCTCCTAATTCGATGAGAACTTGACTTTTTTTATCTCCAAAAGCACCGAGTTTAACTGCTTCCTTACCTGTAAGGAGGTTATTTACATCATTAGGTAAAGTAACCGGTCCAAATAAATCTTTTCCATCTAATGTAATGTTCATAGTGGTTGCATTATAATCGATTTTTATGGAATGTGAGGTCCCAGCCTCTGGAAGTGCAACATTCGGTCTCGTTTTTAACCAATCACCTTTTCCTTGATATTTGTATTCATAGAACCATCCAAGTGAGTCGTAGCCTACAAAAACGAAGTTATTATTGTCAATATAATGAGGATAGAAACCAAATCTAGTATCTTCTCCACTGGTTTCTGGAGTAAAGGTATACGCCATCGTTCCCGATTCTTTAGCGATTTTATTTTGTTCTTGAAAAATTGCAGCTTTAGCCCCGTTATCGTTTCCGGCACCTGCTCCAAGCCTTACATAGGACTTCCCATTTTGTTCTATTATTGCATTGATTTCGTTTCCTCCTGATGAAATTGTGACCCACGGATTAGACACATTTGCCCCTACATGTAATGGTACAATCATGCTAACTAAAAATGTCGGCACAATTAGCACAAGTGCAAGAAGGGTATTAAAAGCTCTCTTGAAATGCTTACTCTCCAATTCTTCTCCCCCTTTTAAATTTAAATTTTAGTTAAAAACAATACCTGCACATTCTTTTTTAAAACATACTAAAACCTGAAAGGTACCGCTTTCACTTATGTTTAGAATAGTTTTTTTCATGTGCCCACTCAATAAAGATATTGTTTCTTTTTTTAGTTATATTGTCTTTTTAAAACGCTTACAAAATAAGGATATTGTTACCTTTTTAAGTATGTTTTTTACTGAATTTTACTACGTTCAATCGATTAGATTTTATACGATAATTAATATTATTCGATTTATTTATATGTAACGGTTCTTCTCTCTCCCTTTAGTCATGATTACTGCTCCCTTAACTGTTCCGAGCTTTTACTCTAGAATTTGTGGTCATACTGGACGCAACTAAAAAAATGAGCAGACGAATGTCTGCTCATTTTTCTTCATTCCATATAAAAACAGAAGAAAAGATATTATACTAACTTTGAAGTTCAGCTGTTATTTTTACTTTAGTAAACCATGAGTTAGCTGTCTCTCTCAATACGAGATTCAGTTCTTCAGTATTCCTTCTACCAATATCTTTTAACCAATCACGCCCTGCTTGCTCACCGCCTATAGCAAACGGCATAACACCGTCTTTCCAAGTTGCCCGACCACATAACACTCCGTTAAAGGTAGATCCGGAGTCTTTAGCAAATTTTAATGTTTCTTGAAATAATTTTGCGCTTACTCCTGCACTAAGGAAAATAAATGGCAGCTTAGTTGCTTCACTTTGTTCTTTGAAATAGGAAGCTGCTTTTTCTTTACTATAAACAAATTCACCTTCTGTATATCCTTCTACATAGTTCATATCTACTGGAACTTCTACTTTTAATACATCTACTTTATATTGCGGTTTCGAGAACTCCTTCATCGCCTCAATCACTTTATACGGTTTTATTTTTGCGTATGCGTTACTTTTCACATCATCACTGTCAGCATCATACGTAACAATCTCTAAGAAAAATGGTATGTCTTCAGCTGCACACTCAGATCCGATACGTTCCATATAGACATGTTTATAGTTATTAATTTTTTCATCTTCATTGACATCATAGTAGAGTAAAAATTTAATAGCATCTGCACCTGCTTCTTTTAATCGTTTCACTGACCATTCTGGTAATAAATCCGGCAATCGGCCTACTTCTGATGCATCGTATCCAGTTTTTTCATACGCTACGATTAAGCCCGATTCTTTATCGCGGACCTTAGCCGCCGGCAGACCGTATTCAGGGTCCAAAAGAATCGCTGTAGCAAATGGTGTTAATTCCTCAGAAACTAATTCTTTGAAACAGATAATGCCTTCATCTCCAACATGACTTGCACCGCCAGACGCAATCATTTTTTTCAATGAACCACGTTGATCAATAGCCAATGCTCCAATTATGCCATTTTCAGCAGATAAACGTTTTAGAGCTTCCAATTTATTTTTGGTTAGTTCTAACATCAACATTCTCCTCTTTCAATCTATTTTTTCAACTTTAACGAGATCAAAGTAATGTTTAAACTTATTCATATTAATATAACCCGTTCCAGCTTCCATCGTATTTAACATTCCTGTAGTCATCGCTGTTTTAAGAACAGTCTCGACCGTTTGGTTTTGATGTAGTGCCACAGCTAATCCTGCAACTGTTGCATCACCAGACCCTACAGGATTGACCACTTCTATTTTCGGGATCGTAACTCTGTAATAGTCCTCGCCGTGCTTAACAAATGCACCTTCACTACCCATTGACACGATAATCCACTCAATCCCAGTAAATAGTTCATGGTTTAATACTTGCTTTAGATCTATGATTCCCGCTTCCACGCCAATGCCCAACAGCTGAGATAATTCCGCTGTATTTGGTTTGATGGCAAATGGTTTTTCTTTATGCACCATCGCTTGTTTCAAAGATTCCCCTGACGAATCCATAATTATTGGAATTCCATTTTTATGACAGATTTCTAACATTTGATAATAATAGTTAGTCGGTAACCCTTTCGGTAAGCTACCCGAAATTGTCACAAGTGAAGCTGTTGCAAGTTGAAATTCAAATTTTTCTAAAAAACGAGCCCCTTCTTCTTTGGATAATGTTGGCCCAGATTCTAAAATCTCTGTTTGCATCCCTTCATGAAGAATGGCAATACAATTTCTTGATTCTTTTTTGATTTTCAAAAAGTCATTTGAAATATTGACTTTATTTAATTCTTGAATAATGAATTCCCCAATCGTACCACCAAGCACACCTGTCGCTAAGACACCTTCTTCCATTTGAGCGATTACTCGCGCAACATTCAAGCCTTTTCCACCAGCAGTTTTATGAACCGCTTCTACACGGTTAACAACATCTAACTTTAATTCATGAATCGGATAGGAAATATCGACCGATGGATTCATGGTGACAGATAGTATCATTGGTAATCCCTCTTTCAGAAATTTGTTTAATCTTGAAAACGGCATACACCGTCAAGATAAGTAGCAGTTACATCCATCTCTGGTGTCATCACAATAAAGTCAGCATCATATCCCTCGGCAATCTTCCCGCATTCGCCATCGAGCTGCATACTTTTAGCTGGTGCCGTACTCGCCATGTAAATCGCTTCCTCAGGTGAAGCAATTCCCCACTCGACGACATTTTTGACAGCATCTTTTAATTGCAAAATGCTCCCTGCTAAACTTCCGTTTTCCAAACGAGCCATCCCATCTTTTACTTTCACAGGAAATTCTCCCAGCTGATACATTCCTTCAGGCATACCTCCGGCCATCATACAATCAGATACCATAACAACCTTTTCTCTGCTGCGGATATTCATTAAAACATTTGCGGCAACAGGATGAACATGATGTCCATCACATATGATTTCGGCAAAAACATCTTTTAGATTCATGGCTGCTCCGACCATCCCTGGCTCACGATGATGCAATGGACTCATTCCATTGAAAGTATGAATAAAAATGGAAGCTCCTTTTTCAACCGCTTGCTTTGCTTCTTCATACGTTGCGTCACTGTGAGCTAACGCCACTGCAATCCCTTCTCCTACAGCATATTCAATAAATTCCGCTGCCCCTTTCCTTTCAGGTGCAATCGCGATTTTTTTAATTGCATTATTTGATAATTCCTGCCAAACTTTCAGCATTTCAACTGATGGGTCACAAAAATATTTCGTGTTTTGTGCTCCTTTATGCTTTTCAGTAAAAAATGGTCCTTCTAAAAAGATTCCTTTAATTTTTGCACCTTGCACTTTTGTGTAGTTGGCACCAATCATTTCAACGACGTTATTTAACGATTCTATTGAGGATGTTAAAGTTGTCGGTAAAAAGGATGTAACGCCGCAAGAAAGGAGTCCTACCGAAATTTGGTTCAGCCCCCCAAAACTATTGTCCATAATGTCGTGATTTCTAAATCCATGAATATGTGTGTCTACTAGGCCAGGAGCGATCCAATGTCCTCTATACTCAATAATTTCTGCCGTATCCTCTGGCCTAGCTTCTGAAAAAACACCGAATTTTCCGTCTTTTATCTCTAAAAATCCAGGCCCCGTAACCATCTCCTCAAGAAAAAACTTATCTGCAAAGATAAAAATAGACATATATGTTTCTCCTATCCTAGTTACTCATATTCGTAGATGGTAACACCTTTAACGACACGGTTCACTGTTCCTGTCGGTGAAGGTGTATCAGGTGTATTGCCTACTTTCACGGAAGCTAACAGTGAGACGGTTTGCCCAACCATGACAAAAGGTAGCGCTAAGTAGGCATCTGGTACAGACTGAGCCTCGCTGCCGAATACAAATCTGTTCCCAGCATACTTAGTTTCTCCCTCAACCTCGATGGCACAAATGTAACTGGCAATGTCATCCTGCTGCATTTCTTTCAACATATCTAAATCATATTGACGTGTATACGGATGGTTAGAAACAAACACGAAAACTAACGATTTTTCGTTTACAAATGATTTTGGACCGTGTCGGAATCCGAGTGGTGAATCAAATGCGGTAACAATTTTCCCAGCTGTCAGTTCTAATATTTTTAATTGTGATTCTTTCGCAAGGCCTTCTAAACTACCAGAACCTAAGTAAATAATTCGGTCAAAATCAAAATCTACTATCTTTTGAATGTCACCTTCTCTTTGAACGACACTTTCACCCATTTGATGGATTTTTTTCACTATCTTCGATTTTTCTTCTGTCGATATAGAATCAAAAACGAGTAATGCCGTTAACGCCATGCAAGTATAACTTCCTGTCATTGCAAATCCTTGATCATTTGATTTTTCAGGCATCAATAGCAATAAATTTTTTTCATTATTCACGGCCCGTTTGGCTAATTTACCGTCTTTCGCACAAGTAATCGTCATTTGATACAAATCCGTTACTATTTGCTCAGCCAATTGTACAGCAGCAACACTTTCCGGACTGTTTCCGCTTCTAGCAAATGAAACGAGTAAAGTCGGAAAATCCTTTTTGAAAAATTGGTAAGGGTTTGAAACTAACGTTGTTGTCGGAATGCTTAGTACTTCCCATTGTTGTTCATCGGCTTTTTCTATTAAATAAGGGGTGACTGTATCACCGACATAGGCAGACGTTCCAGCGCCTGTAAAAACAACTCGAACCCGGTTGTGTTTCGTTACTATCTTTTTCAAAAACTCTTCTATTCCCTCGCTTTTCTCCATGTACAAAGCAAAGGTTTCGGCCCATAAATCAGGCTGCCTTCTTATTTCCGCTGTTGTTATCGATGCACCTAACGAAGCTAAGTTTTCTTGACTTAATGTAAACATATTCGTCCACTCCTCTACCTATTTGCCATCATTCTCTCCATAAAAGAAGACCGGCGCCACCTCATTGCATACCTTCAAATACTCGTAAGCCTGCACCAGTAACTCCATTATTTTGCGCCAATGTACTGATGCTCATCTGCTCCAAAAGATGTTGTTGCTCTGGAAGCTGATACCTTTTCAGCTTCTCTTTAATCAACTCCAGTAGAAATGGATTTTTCACAATGACACTGCCACCAAAAACCATTTTATGCGGATCTAATAAACATGAAATCTTATAAAGACCTTGAGCTAAATAATCAGTTACCTCATTGATGATGGACTGATATTCTGGTACCCCATTTATATAACTAGCAAAAACATCCTTTGTTGAAATCGTATCTACCTGTAAGTCCCTTTCGGCTATTCTCTGAATCCCTGGCCCAGCAGCAATTTTTTCTAATCGTTCATTGCCCCCTCTCGAGAGGACAGGAATCAAACCCAGTTCTCCAGCAAATCCTGCCCCCCTAAAAAATGAGCCTTTATGAATGATAGAACAAGATATTCCCGTACTTATAGTCACGTAGACAAAGGTTTCATCCTCTTTTACATGCGCTGCTCTCCATTCGGCATAAGCCGCCATATAGACATCATTGTCAATCGTAATCCGCTGAATACCGAATTGCTCTTGCAAACGGACCGAAATAGGAAACTGCCTCCAAGGTAAATTGTTTTGAAAAACGGCAATTCCCTTCTCGAAATCCACTTTTCCCGGCACCCCAACACCAATTCCCTCGATATCCGCGATGGAAATCGATGATTTTCTGAGAACTTGCTCCACAGCTTCTACAACTTTACCAAACATTTTTTCTCGGTCTGAAGGATCACTTTTTATTTCCGCTCGTTCAAGCAGTTCACCTGTGTCCGAAATGACTCCCGCTGCAATCTTCGTTCCCCCAATATCAATGCCGACTGCCTTTTTCATTTGTCCGCACCCCTAGGTTTGTATTTGAAGTATTGTTGAGTAATTTTCTATACTTGTTATCGTTGAACATATATGTGCGATTCCTTGATTAATTCACTTGCACTGGTTGATTTATACGTATTTCCGATTGTAGTCATAAAGTAGCCCTAAGAGACCAGCTAATCCAATCAACATCATACCTAATTCGAATTTACCAGCTGTCTTTTGATAGATGATAATTAAAGACAGGCATACGATAAACACAACAATTTTAATAATGAATAAAATATTACCCTTCATTTAAAACGTCCTCCCATCTGATTTCACTAGGTGCCAATGTCACTTCTTTTCTGTTTCCTTGTCCGTCGTATACAACTGTCTTTTGTTCGATCATCGAGTTGTTAACAATCGCCATTTTTTGAATAGATGGATATGCATGGACTTCACAATAAATGTTGCTCGCATGATACTTTTGAAATTCTCCTTCTTTATTAGCAGCATAGTATAACGCACGCATTAGCAGACGTGTATTTTCTTCACTGCATGGCAGCCCTGCTATATAGACAGATCTCCCTTCTCCAAACGGATGACTTGAAAGATGAACTTCTCCATTTGAATATTCGATTATTTCGGTTTTATCTGATAACGCATAAATGTTTTTCATTCCTTCTCCAAAATCAAATTGGGTGCTGTCAGCAGAAATAAAGTGATTTTCGACAGGATTAATAAAATATTTATCTGTTGATAAGCTAAATCCTAATTCTTTGTCAACACCTAAGACGTTCGCCAATTGAAAATAATGTCCTTCATGCTGATAGGCTGTCGGTTCGCCAATCCCTATGAAACCTCCACCGTTATACATCCAGGCCCTAATTGTAGTGACTAACTTTTCATTAATCCAATTAGCCCCTCCTGAAAAAGCTGTGCCTACATCGCCGGCATTAATGATAACGTCAATGTCCTTAGGTATACCTTCGTTAATGACATCATCAAAACTAATGAACGAAACTTCCACAGCTGCCCCGCTCAAAGATTCCAAAACACCTAAATAAGAATAAATTTGTTTATACCATAGAGCGTGAGCAACCATATGTGTTTGCCAAGTTCTCAACTTGCCCCAAGAATTCAAAATTGCAACTTTAAGACCGCTGTATGGTTGAACACCTTTAATCGTGTCATGAATTTCACGAAATTCCTCGGTAACTTTTTCAATATAGGAGATAAATTCCGGGAATTGATAAGCTAGACTTAAATAACCGCCATAGCCGATACGATCAACAGGGTTCCGTAATAACGCTCTGCGTGCCGTTAACCAGTTTTCATTCGCTTCAATCGTCGGGTTGTTACCTTCGTAAAAAGTGTCTGGGAAGAAATAGGGTAAGAAACGCCCTTCTGTGTAACGAACATGTGGTATATCAGCAATCATACGTAGTGTAGCTCCGCCGCCCACACTGCCTACAACTGCGTCCAATCCGATATTTTCGAAGTATTTTCCATATGGTTCTGTACCAATCCAATTATCACCAAGGAACATCATTGCTTCTTTTCCACTTTCATGGACGATATCCACAAGTTTCTTTGCTTCTTCAGCAACAAACTTATGAACAAAATCTATATAATCTAAAAACGCAGGAGTTGGAATTCGAAACGCGGTATTATAATAACCTTGATCAACTATGTCCTCTGGTCTTAAGCGATAGCCCTTTTCTTTTTCAAAGGCATCCAAAGCAGCAACTGAAACACTAGCACCATATCCGAACCAATCGACAAATTTCTCTTTGCCAAGATTATTAAATACAAGGGTAAAATGATAGAAAAACGTTGTAAATCTGACCACATCTGTATCTGGATTTTCTGTCAGCCATTGTTTTAAATAGGTTTTCATAAATTCATTGGAATGTGGCTGCCTCACATCAAAAGGAATATCATGTGGCTTATCGCCCCAATTATTTGTAATATGATTGTACATTTGAGTTGGATCCCAAATTGCATATACTAGGAATGAAACCGTATATTCATGCCAAGGAATCGCCTTCGTAATCAAAACACAATTTTTCTCTTCGTTTACTTCCCAATCATTCACGTCAACAATTTCTCCTGTTGTCCGGTCAATAACCTCCCAGTATTTTTTAGGACTGTGAATGTAATCCGGCTTTAATTGTTTCTCAAAGTAGCCTTTCATAAAATTAATTTCAAGGTTGTCAGTAAGCGCAGTATTGAACAAACTCATTAAATACAGTTGCTGGCATTCATCCATGTGCTTCTCTGCGAACTCATTGTGAGCTCGAGCAACAAAATAGGTCGTATAAATTTTCGCATCCAATTGTTTAATATCATCGTCTAGTTTCGTTCCATCACTATCACGAATCGCATCCGCACCCCATCGTTCCATCAATTCTTTTGTTTCCTTAAGAAAATTTTCTTCACTCGGTAAAGTAACACGGCCTTTTTTCTTTTTCATGTAAATCCTCCTCTAATCCTTTAAACCACCAAGGGTCATTCCTTGTGTTAATTTTTTTTGAACAATGATGTATAAAATCAAAGTGGGTAGCATGACAAGAACCATGCCTGCATACATTTGACCATAGTTCGCAGCAGATTTTTGAGCTGCCATCAAGTTCATTAACCCAACAGGTAACGTTTTATTTGGTCCTGGGATTAATGTTAAGGCAATAATGT
This sequence comes from Bacillus sp. HY001, assembly GCF_007558965.1. Classification (NCBI taxonomy): domain Bacteria; kingdom Bacillati; phylum Bacillota; class Bacilli; order Caryophanales; family Bacillaceae; genus Bacillus; species Bacillus sp. HY001. The sequence continues at coordinate 16,875 of NZ_VLTE01000014.1, forward strand.
ATTCGTTCCAAAAGGCAAGAAAATTAAATAAAATGACGGCAATAATACTTGGACGAGCTATAGGAATCATGACTGAAATCATTGTTTTGAAATATCCTGCACCATCGACCAATGCCGCTTCCTCATATGTAGATGGAAGCGATTGAAAAAAACTAGACAGCAAGTAAATGGTAAATGGTAACGCCGTCGCCGCATATACCAATGCTAAAACAAATAAATTATCTAGTAGAAATCCATCACCAATTTGGCCTTGTAAAAAGGTATCTCCGTCCAATAACATCAAGAAAATTGGAACAACAATGTAGTTCACATTGATGAATAATCCAGCTTTTAAAAAAGTATTTATTAACTTGCTTCCTCTAAAGGTATACCTTGCCAATACATAGGCTGCTGGTAAGGCCACAATCAATAAAATGAGCAGAGCCAACGCGGTTACCATGACTGAATTCAACATATAGGTACCCATGTTTGCTTTTTGGAAAGCATCGATAAAGTTTTGAAAATAGAAACTTTTCGGCATGGCCCAAGGACTTCCATAAAACTCCGAGTTTTGCTTCACTGAGGCTAAGAAAACCCATGCAACAGGAATAATAATAGAAATTGCTAACGTAATCAGTGCTACATATATAAAACAACGATATATTGCTTCTGTAGTCATACCTTTTTGGGACTTAACTTTTTTTGGGGCTTTATAAACTGCTTCTACAATCATTTCTTTTTCGGTTTCCATCATTTTTGGATCTCGATAAGCTGTTTCTGTTGTCATTCGTTTTTGTGTTTCCATCTTTTTGGACCTCCTTAATACTCCAACACTTCCCTTTTAGTGACACCGCTTATAATTGCAGATAATGCGAATGAGAATAGGAAAATGACCACCCCAATAGCCATACCGTAACCGTAAGAAGAATTCGTGTAAGCCTGCTTATACATGTAGCTTAAAAACACTTCCGTCGATCCGTCGGGTCCCCCACCAGTCATCGCTTGAACGAGTAGAAAACTTAAATTAATCGTACTAATAACGAAGAAAGTTAACGTCGTCCGAATGTTATTCCAAATTAACGGTAACGTAATACTGAAAAATTGTCTGACCCGTCCAGCACCTTCCAAAGCAGATGCTTCATAAAAACTTTCGGGAATACTTGCCATTGCCGCCATATACATGACCATATAATAACCAATCGCTTGCCAAATGAGTGCCCCGCCAATGCTGTATATGGCAATTTTTTGATTGCCAAGCCACATCTTTTGAAGATTTTCAAGGTTAAATAAAGCAAGTATATTATTTAACAATCCTGTAGTCGGATCATAAACTGCAGAAAATATTCCCGCGATAACTACAACGGATAAAATATTCGGGAGATAAAAAATAATTTGAAAGAAACTTTTACCTTTTATTTTTTCTCTCGTTAACAAAGTGGCAAACAAGATCGCCATCACCATCGTGATAAGTGTAACAATAACAATTAATACGATACTGTTTTGGAGAGATCGAAAGAAATTCATATCATTCCATAAAATCTTGAAGTTTTCTAATCCAACAAATACCTTATTATTAGAAAATCCTCCCCACTTATATAAGGACATCCTGAATACCTCAATTGTAGGAACAATCATAAAAATGGCTAACAGTAGTAGTGCCGGTGCAGTACAAACAAAAATAAAAATTCTTTTTTCTGTTGTCTTATTCATGCCATCACCTCAGTTAATAGGTACAATGGTGAAACTAGCTGTTCACCATTGTACGTAGTGAAAACTAATTTATTTTAATGCAGACCGTAATTGGTCACTCACTTTTTCAACAGAGCTTTGCCAATCTTTCACCTTTTTATCACCAGAAATAACACTGTCAATCGTTCTAAATAATGTATCTGGCATACTTACGCCTTCAACGGCTTTCGTTGCAGCAAATCCACCTATTCCCACTTTCACTCCATTATCATAGATACTATAGAATGATTTATTTTCACCTGTCAGTTTATTAGAAAGACCTTTGATAGGCTGAATCGCACTCGATTCAGCAAAAATTTCAGCTGCCTTATCCGAGTAAACAAACGTCATGAAATCTTTAGCAAGTTGTTTATTTTTAGCTGCTGAAGGAATCCACATTTGTTCAAAGAAAGTAAATGCATAACGGTCGCTATTAGCATCAATAGTTGGTAAAGGCATCATGCCCCATTCAAACCCTTTAGATCGAGGAGCTTCTTTCATTTCACCAACTACCCATGTACCATTTGGCATAAACAAAGCTTTGTTATCGAGAACCAATTGTTGATTTTTTTTGTAGTCTTTATCATTTGCATTCGCAACAGTAGTTGGTTCTGTGTATTTTCCTAATTTTCCGATAATTTCAAACGATTTCGTTGCTTCAGAACTTTCCCAAACACCATCTGTATATTTCATAGCTTTATTAAATACCTCAGGTCCACCCACCCCTAGTAATAAAGAGTAGAAGAATGTATCAAAGTAGCCTGTTGTAGGATAAGTAAATAATGAAATTCCTTCTGCTTTCGCTTTATCTCCCAAAGCCCACATCTCATCCCAAGTCTTCGGCACTTCCCAACCTTTTTCTTTTAATAAGCTAGCATTATAGAATAATCCAGTTGGACTATAGAACATCGGTGCCATATAAATTTTACCGTCATTATAAGGATTAGTCGCAGGTGTACCAGTAAGCCCTGGTACTAACTTATCTTTAACTTTAACATCTTCACCATAAACATTTTTATCAAAAACATCAGTAATGTCTTCTAATGCTTTATCTTTAATCAAAGTTTCTGTTAGTGCCTGTTTTCTCCCGGTTGCCAACAACACAACATCCGGATACTTTCCGGCTTTCATATTGGAGCCTATGACATCCTCAAGGTTTTTGTCCACTGTCAATTTAACATCAACTTTTGGATTAGCAGCTTCATATGCGTCAATTACTTTACTCCACATCTCTTTACCATAAGCCGATTCAAGTGTTGCCACATGAAGGGTTTGTTTTTCACTGGAGCCTTTACCATCCTTAGAGTTATCAACTTTTGTAGTATTACCTTGGCAAGCTATTAAACTAAAAGATAACAAAGCTGTCATCCCAGACAACAATAACTTTTTTTTCATCTTTATTTACCCCCATCTCCTAATCTTCCTTTCATAATTAAAGAATACAAAATGGATAACGCTTTCACAATAAACATCTTGTTCTGTTTTTTAGATATCTTGCTTTTTACTGAATATCCCACTAAAATCTTTGTCAACTACCCCCACTGAGATAAAGCCTTTCAGTGGGTGCTTGAGTTCGAACGCTAGGTCTTTTCGTCTATCGCTAGACAGTTTGACGCTCTAGCATTCATGCCACCTTATGGTAACACCCCAAGTATGTTTTTGGTTGGTACTGACAACGAACGATTGTTTTCCCACTTGCACCACCCTTTCGAAAAAGAGCAGTTCTTCCTTATGAAAGAAGCCACCACTCAGATGAATCTGGCGTGTACTACAAGCCCCGACAAGTCGGGTACGCATGGATGGTTGACACACCCACTAAGCTATGCGCGAAGCAACAGCCTTACGTTTTTGCACTTCTAATAGAATCGGCGTTTTTACTTTGAGATTGCCATCCAATTCTACAACTTGTGATTTTTGCAATGTAT
>NZ_VLTE01000145.1:0-15246 GCF_007558965.1 Bacillus sp. HY001
GCTCGCTAATGTGTTAACTCCCCTGACGTTAATCGTCCGTTAGGTCGAAACGTTAGAAACCCCCACTTCAAGCTTTGCTAAGTGGGGGAGTGTTCATAGGTGGTTTAATCTTGTGAAAGCGAATTACTTATGCTACACTTTATGTAACTTAAATGAACGGAGGGGCTTCCTTTGATCTTAATCAGATTACGTCTCAATACTTTGTGCCAATAATTGAATAGCGCTCAAAGGCTCTGTCTGTGTACAGAGTGAACGGGATTGGTCTGCCTATTTTAAAGGAACCCTTTATTAAGCTTATATGTGAAAAAGAGGGAGGGACGAATACGCCCTCTTTTTGTTTTGCCTTTATTAATAGAATGGGATCGTATAGGTGAACACTTATTGTGGATACGTATATGATCTTGGGACTTAATGACTATGAGATAGGATGAAAGTATAACTTTCTTCTATTTCTTTGGTGAACCCTTATCCGTTTACGAAAACACAGGCAGTGACCTGTGTTTTTTATTTTACGTAATCGAAATGGAGGAATAAATATATGGAAGAATTATTACAAAGAGCAGTTTTAGTTGGAGTAAATTTAGGTAATGAAGATGACTTTGCGTATTCGATGGAAGAGTTAACGAATCTTGCAGAAGCTTGTGATGTAGAGGTAATCGGGCAAGTGACGCAAAATTTACAACGAGTAAATCCGTCCCATTATATCGGAAAAGGAAAGATTGAAGAAGTAGCAGCCTATGTAAATGAAGTAGATGCGAATATGGTAATCTTTAATGATGAATTATCTCCTTCTCAAATTCGAAATTTAGAAGCGGATTTAGATTGCAAAGTAATTGACCGTACCATATTAATTTTAGATATTTTTGCGCAACGTGCGAAAACGAAAGAAGCGCAGTTGCAAGTTGAGGTAGCGCATCTTCAGTATATGATGCCTCGTTTAATCGGGCTTCGTGAATCATTAGGAAGACAGAGCGGCGGAGTTGGTACGAAAAATAAAGGTGTCGGTGAGAAGAAATTAGAGTTAGATCGTCGTAAAATTGAAGAACAGATTTCAGTTTTAAATAAAGACCTAGAAGCACTTGTTGCCCAGCGTCAAACGCAGCGAAAGCAGCGTAAGAAAAATGAAGTTCCTGTTGTAGCTTTAGTAGGTTATACGAACGCAGGAAAATCAACGACGATGAATGCGATGCTTGAAATTTATAATGGTACAGAAGAAAAACAAGTATTTGAAAAAGATATGTTATTCGCGACGTTAGAAACATCTGTACGAAATATTGATTTGCCAGATAACAAATCATTTTTATTAACAGATACAGTTGGATTTGTAAGCAAATTACCGCATCACCTTGTGAAAGCGTTCCGTTCAACGTTAGAAGAAGTAGCGGAAGCGGACTTACTTATTCACGTTGTAGATTACGCAAATCCAAATTATGAACAGTTAATTGATATTACAAATGAAACGTTAAAGAAAATTGGAGTAGAAAATATTCCAACCATTTATGCTTATAACAAATCAGATATGGTAGATGTTGAAATTCCGAAAGTACAAGAAGAACGCGTTTATTTATCGGCGAAGAAACATATTGGAATAGAAGAGCTTGTCGAAATGATTCGCTCACACATTTATAAAGAGTATACGAAGTGTGAAATGTTAATTCCATATGACCAAGGGCAGGTAGTTTCCTATTTCAATAATCATGCGCACGTTTTATCTACGAGTTATGAAAACGAAGGTACGAAACTAGAAGTAGAATGTAAGACGAGTGATTACGAAAAGTATAAGCGTTTTGCGATTTAAGAAAAAGGCGATCCTAATATATGTTAGGATCGCCTTTTTCTTATTCTGTAATAGAAGCCCATTTATAAGAATAAATTCCTGCAAATGGACGAATAACAACACCTTTTACTGTTGGACGTTCTAAATATACAAGTCCTGATTGGAAGATTGGAGCGATAGCTGCATCATCTTCCAGTAATATTTTCTCAGCATCTTGGAACGCTTTCCAACGTGCTGGTAAATCAGTTGCTAAAGTAGAGCTAGTTTTCTCAATTAATTCGTCGTATTTTTTGTTTGAATAACTCATCTTATTAAACGGTCCGTCAGTGACAAACATATTTAAGAATGTTGTAGGATCAGGATAATCCGGTCCCCATGTAGAAAGTGAGATGTCATAGTCACCATTTCCTTCACGGTCTAAAAATGCTTTTACTGGAAGGGGCTGTAATGTGATTTTTAATCCTGGTAAGTTTTTCTCCAGTTCACCTTTTAAAAACTCACTAATTTTCTTATCGTTAGATTCATCAGTTGTTATGATTGAAAGAGAAGCATTTTGTAAATTTGTTTCTTTTTTCGCAGTTTCCCATAGTGTTTTAGCTTCTTTCACATTTGTTTCTACTTTTACATTACTTGTACTACGAAAATCTTTATTATCAGGTCCTTTTACAAATCCTTTCGGAACGAATGCATTCGCAGGTATAGAACCATTATTTAAAATTGTTGTTGCGATTCCTTGTTTATCAAAAGCAAGCGAAATAGCTTTTCGAGCGTTTTTGTTTGCTAATACAGGATTCTTTTGGCTAAATCGGAAAAATGTCATAGAAGGACGTTCCATTTTCTTTAAGCTCGGATCTTTTTGATATTTATCAACAAACTCTGAATTAATCGTAATTCGGTCTACTTGTTTGCTTTCAAATAAATTAACGGCTGTGGAAGTATCTTTTACGATATTTACATTAATTTCATTTAGCTTCACATTTTTATTATCCCAGTAGTTCGGATTTTTTGTCATTTTATAACTTGTATCATGTTTCCATTCACTTAATTGAAACGGCCCGTTATAAACAACATTTGCAGCTTCAAGCCCGTAATTTTTCCCTTGCGCTTCTACAACCTTTTGGTTTTGAGGATAAAATGTTGCAAATCCCATTAACCCTAAAAAGTATGGAACAGGGTGTTCTAACTGTACTTCAAGCGTTTTATTATCAATTGCTTTTACACCAAATGAATCAATTGGTAATTCTTTTTTATTTATTTTTTCTGCATTTTTAATATCGAACATAATATGTGCGTATTCAGAAGCAGTTTCTGGATTTACGGCACGTTTCCATGCATATTCAAAATCATGGGCAGTAACTGGATCACCATTTGACCATTTTGAATCGTGCAATGTAAACGTATATGTTTTTCCGTCTTCGCTCAGTTTGTATGATTCAGCTGCCGCAGGAACAGGTTTATTGTCAGGACTAGGCATATATAATCCTTCCATTACGTTGTTTAATGCAGCGTAAGAAAACCCATCGGTTGCGATAGACGAATCAAGTGTAGAAATTTCCCCAGCTTCTACTATATTTAATACTTGTTTTGAAGATTCTTTTTTCTTTTCCCCGGTAGTTGTTGCCTCTTGTTTTTGACCACATGCTGTTAAAAACATAGATAATGTGATTGAGAGTGCAACGATTCCTTTAGTTTTTTTCTTCATAGTTGTCATCCTTTCCTTCATCTCTGTCCTAGTATAAAAGAAAATATAGAAAATTTCTATAAATAAATCCGATAAAACGTATAGAAAAAATATATTATGTAAGAAGTGATATTTCTGGAAAAAGAAATGAAACCAGTATAGAATAGAAATGTTTCAAAAGTCAGAATTTATTACACCTACTGTAATAAATATATATTTTGTACAGGAAGGAGAGATTCATATATGCAGGCAGTTTCGAAAAAAAATACAATGGAAACACCGACGATATATCGAATACTATTTGCGATTAGTTTCGGTCATTTTTTAAATGACTCGATGCAAGCAGTTGTGCCGGCATTGTTTCCTATTTTGGAAAAAACGATGAATTTATCCTATATGCAAGTAGGATGGATTGCGTTTGCATTAAATATGACGTCATCGATTATGCAACCGGTTTTTGGTATGTATTCGGATAAGAAGCCATCACCATTTTTATTACCGCTCGGTATGTTTTCGAGTATGCTTGGGATGATTGGACTGGCGTTTGCACCGAATTTTATTATTGTTATTATTTCTGTTTTATTTATCGGATTAGGTTCCGCAGTCTTCCATCCAGAAGGTGCTCGTGTTGCTTATATGGCGGCAGGGGCAAAACGAGGTTTAGCACAAGCGATTTATCAAGTGGGAGGAAATACAGGGAATTCTCTAGCGCCTATTTTTACAGCGTTAATTTTCGTTCCGCTCGGCCAAATTGGCTCCTTAGGTTTTACAGCTTTTGCAGCGGTAGGAATTGTATTATTAATATTTGTATCAAATTGGTATAGGAATGAATTAGCTACTGGTGCTGTAAGAAGAAAGAAGAGGGCTGCGCTTGAGGCTGAAAATGCGATTGTAAGTACACATATTAAATTTGTTATTATACTTCTTGTTTTTCTTACTTTTGTACGTTCTTGGTACGGTGCTGGTATCGGGAATTTTTATCAATTTTACTTAATTGAGCACTACGGTTTATCGATAAAAAATGCCCAGTATTTCGTATTCGCATTTATGATTGCCGGTGTATTAGGAACTTTCTTTGGTGGACCGTTAGCAGATCGATTTGGAAAGAAAACAATTATTGTATTTTCAATGTTAGGTTCGGCGCCACTTGCCCTTTTATTACCTCACGTTTCGCTCGTGTGGGTCGTACCGCTATTTTTATGTATCGGTTTTATTAGTTCAAGTAGTTTTAGTGTAATTGTTGTTTATGCGCAAGAGCTTGTTCCTGGAAAAGTAGGGATGGTATCTGGATTAATTGTAGGGCTTGCGTTTGGACTCGGCGCTTTAGGTTCTGTAGTTCTTGGGAAATTGGCTGACATATATAGTCTACAATTCATTATGTTACTATGTAGTTGTCTACCATTAATTGGACTTACTTCTTGGTTACTACCAAGTGATAAGAAAACGATAGAATAGGGGATGCACTATGAAATTATGTGAAAATGTTACAGAATTAATAGGAGATACACCTGTCGTCCGATTATCTAAATTTATTCCAGAAGACGCAGCAGATGTGTATGTGAAACTAGAAATGTTTAATCCGTCACGCAGTGTGAAAGACCGTGCTGCCTATAATTTATTGCACGTTGCAGAAGAGAATGGTCTTATCAAACCAGGAGATACAATTATTGAGCCAACAAGTGGTAATACAGGAATCGGTTTAGCGATGAATGCAGCTGCTAAAGGATATAAAGCAATTTTAATTATGCCAGACAATATGTCAAAAGAGCGTATAAATTTATTGAAAGCATACGGCGCAGAAGTAGTTTTAACACCAGCAGAACAAAGAATGCCAGGAGCAATTGCGAAGGCGTTAGAACTGCAAAAGCAAATACCAAATAGTTTTATTCCGCAACAATTTGAAAATCCAGCAAACCCAAATATTCATCGTTATACGACTGCACTTGAAATTTATGAACAAATGGATGGTGAGCTGGATGCATTTGTAGCAACAGCTGGAACTGGTGGGACGATTACAGGGACTGGGGAAACGCTAAAAGAGAAACTACCAAACTTATATATTGCAGTAGTAGAACCGAAAGGATCTCCCGTTTTATCAGGTGGTGTTCCAGGTCCTCATAAACTAGTAGGAACAAGTCCAGGGTTTATCCCGAAAAACTTAAATACAGAAGTGTATAACGAAATTATTCAAATCGCAGACGAAGAGGCTTTAACGACAATGAGAAAATTAGCTAGACAAGAAGGATTATTAGTTGGGCCATCGTCTGGAGCATCTGTTTATGCAGCAATTATGATAGCAAAACGATTAGGCGCTGGTAAAAAAGTTTTATGTATTGCACCTGATACGGGAGAACGGTATTTGAGTATGGGATTATTTGAATGAAAATGATAGAAACCCCTTAATGGTGGAATAGCGCTATTAAGGGGTTTGTTATAGGTTATTAAGAGAGGAGAAACACAATGAAACTATTAATACCGACAAATGAATATAGCGAACTAATTATGGAGTATCGGGATGCATTTTTACATGCGGATGAGCAACCACATGGCAGTAGTTCTGTACAAAATTTTGATTCACTTGATGGATGGTTTGAAAAAGTGAGTATACAAGAAGTGGGAGAAAACTTACAAGGTAATCGAGTACCGTCTAGCCAATTTTTAAGTGTTGAAAAAGGGGAACTTATAGGTTTTGTGAATATTAGAAAACGATTAAACCAAGAATTATTGCGGGAAAGTGGTCATATTGGATATAGTGTTCATCCGAATAAACGTCGCCAAGGTTACGCGACGAAACAATTGAAACTCGCATTATATGAAGCGCAAAAGTTAGGGTTGCAGAAAGTGTTAATAACCTGCGATAAAGCTAATATTGCTTCGGCTAAAACGATTCAAAAGGTTGGCGGTGTTTTAGAAAATGAAGTAGTTTCTTCTCATACTGGGGAAATTGTTCAGCGTTATTGGGTAGAAATATGATGTAGTGGAACATTGAAAAGGAAATACAATGCATAATATTGAAATAGATAAATGAAAAGTAAGGGTGTACTGCAATTGTAGGGGGGAAATGAAGTGCGATTAAAAGAGAAAGCAATAGAAATGTCGGAGATTTATAGGAGAAACCCGAAGATCGAAGCTATTATTTTAGCGGGTTCAGTAGCTAGAGAGTTAGAAGATGAACATTCAGATATAGAATTACATATTTTATGGTCAGCACCACCAGAGGATGAGGATCGTAAAGGGCCTATTAATCATATTGGTGGAACAATTTTGTCATATCATCCTTACGAGGAAGAAGAATGGTCGGAAACATATTTGACAAAAGAGGGAATTAAATTAGAAATTAGTAACTTTTTAACAGAAACAGTAGAGAAAGTTATTTCGGATGTGGTGGATCAATATGATATAAGTTATGAAAAACAATGTATCGTATCATCCGTTCATGACGGTGTTAGTTTGTATGGAGAAGAGCAAGTACATGAATTAAAAGATAGGGTGGTAGCATATCCAGAAGACCTTGCGGAACGGATGATTTCAGAAAATCTTTGGTTAAGCAATCGCTGGCATAATCGAGAGGCACTTTTAAAACGAAAAGACTGGCTTATGCTATATGATGTCATTTGTGAAGTGCAAAGGGATTTATTCGGTGTTTTATTCGGTTTGAATAGAATGTACGTGCACCATCCTGCATTTAAATGGATGCCTTATAATGTGGAACGAATGAGTATTAAACCTGAAAATTTATATGAGCGTATGGCGAATACGTTGATAGGGAAACCGGAGTATAGTGTACAGGAGTTAGAAGTGCTAATTGAAGAGGTATTACATTTAGTAGAACAATATGCTCCGGAGTTAAATATCGCTGAACAACAGAAGCGTATTCAATATGCGAAGTGAAAAAACAAGAGATGTAACAACGCGTTACATCTCTTGTTTTTTATTTTACTAACTTTCCTAATACAGGTAAACGTTGAATCCTATTACCGAGAATATGCGAAGCAAGTCCACTTGTTAATACGAATAAAAGGTAAACAAGTCCTCCTGCAGCGCCACATATAACAACAATGAGAAGTGATTCGATGTAAGATTGTCCAGGGATAATCCATTTTAAAATAGCTTTTAAAGCAATTACAACAGCAGACATTGCTGCGGAGTAAATTGTAATAAGGAGTACTGTTTTTGCTGTTTCGCCAATTTTAAATTTCGCAAACTTAATGATGCAGTGCAACATAATAACATTGGAAACGAGGTATCCAAGAATTGTTCCAAGTACAGCACCGTGTCCGCCGAATAAATGTAAGAGCGGTGTATTTACTAAAACTTTAACGAGAATACCGGCTGAGAAAGCAATCATCGTTTTTCTTTGATAATCGATTCCTTGTAAAATAGCTGCTGAAACTGTGAAAATCGCACTTAATATAGCAGAAGGTGCAAATGAAATTAAATATTGTGATCCACCAAGTGCAATTTCAGGATTTACATAAACCATACGGAATGCATCATAAGCGATACTAGCAAGACCGAATGCAGCTGGGATAGTGAAGAATAACAAGACTTGAAATATCTTTGCAATTTGTTCTTGTAATTCTTCTAGTTTCCCGCTTGTATAAGATTTCGTTATTGCCGGAATGATCGTTAACGAGAATCCAGTAGCAAGTGAAGCTGGAATCATAATTAACTTTTGGGCATAATTCGTTATATAAGCGAAAACTGCATTCGCTGTTTCTAACGGCTCTCCCATCGCTCTAAGGACATCAGCTACAGTATATTGATCTACTAACGTATAGAGAGGAATGGCAATGCCGACAAATACAATTGGGATTGCATATCGAAGTAATTCTATATAAATATTTTTTAATGGGATATTCGACGCCCTGGACTTTAATTCTCCTTCGGGAGGCTTTAATCTATTATATTTTTTCCAGTACATCATTAAAATCGAAACGCTGGCAAGTGCCCCGATAACAGCGCCAAACGTAGCAACTGCAACAGAAGAGGCGACTGAACCTCCTAATAGTTTTGAGACGATAAAACTACCAACTAAAATGAAAACAACGCGCGCAATTTGTTCTACGACTTGAGAAACGGCACTTGGTTTCATATGTTGAAAACCTTGGAAATAACCACGTGTAACACTCATAGCTGGTACGATAATAAGTGCGAAACTTAATGCTCGCATCGTAAGTGTTACGTCAGCAATAAATTGTGGATCTGGCGTTTTTGAGCGAATAATAAATTGTGATATGTACGGTGCTCCAATAAATAAAGTTAAAAATCCTAAAAAGCCCATAAACAACATTAATTTTACGCTAGAGTTGTATAATTTTTTGCTTGTACTATAATCACCAAGCGCATTATGCTTTGCAACAAATTTGGAAACGGCAATAGGAATACCAGCTGTTGAGAAGCTTAATAAAATACCGTACCAAGAGTATGCATATCCATATAAAGCGACACCTTGTGTTCCGACTAATAGTTGAAAAGGGAAGAAGTATATAAAACCTAATATACGTGAAATCATTGTTGCACCACTTAATAAAGCAGTACCTTTTAAAACTTTTGAAGTAGACAAAATTCTTTCCTCCTACTCGTGCTGTCTTGCATGCATCGTATACTACTATAAACCCGTTAGCGAAGTTAATACAGTATAAACCATAAATGTTCTAATACTATTCATTTAAAAGTCATATTTCGAATTTTATAAAAGAAAGTACTCATAAAAATTCAAAATATAAGTTGACACTATTTTTAATGTGTGATAAAAATGATAGTAATCAATTCGGAAAATAATATTTGGGCAATGAAAGGGTATAGTAGTGAATATCTCCCTATTTCAGAGAGCTGATGGTTGGTGTGAATCAGTATATAGATTATTCATGAAGTTCGTCCTGGAGCATCTTTCATAAATCTCACATTATGAGGAAATGAAAGACGGTAGTTTATACCGTTATCAAATAAAGTGGTGAAGATTGTTTCACAACTAGGGTGGTACCGCGATATTTATCGTCCCTACGTATTTACGTAGGGACGTTTTTTATTTAGGTCCTAACTTTGTTGTGGCTTCATAACTAGGGTGGTACCGCGATAATTTATCGTCCCTACGTATTTGCGTAGGGGCGTTTTTTATTTAGGTTCTAACTTTGTTGTATCTTCATAACTAGGGTGGTACCGCGATATTTTTGTCGTCCCTACGTATTTACGTAGGGGCGTTTTTTATTAGTAGGGAGGGAGTGAACGTATTAGAAAAGAGTATCGATAGAACAATATAAATACCGAATTGTAACAAAGAAAAAGAGATAGAGAGGAGATTAATAAATGAATTCACAGCAATGGACATCGAAATTAGGTTTCGTATTAGCTGCAGCAGGTTCAGCAATTGGTCTAGGGGCGATTTGGAAATTCCCGTATATGGCCGGAATTGGAGGGGGCGGCGCGTTCTTCCTTATTTTCATCGGTTTCACATTATTAATTGGTTTACCGCTATTATTAGCTGAATTCGTAATCGGAAGAAGTACACAAAAAGAGGCTGTTGATGCATATAGAGAAATCGCACCAAAAACATTATGGCCATGGTTAGGGAAATTAGGAATTGTAACTTGTTTCATACTACTTTCTTTCTACAGTGTTGTAGGCGGATGGATTTTATTATACTTATGGAATGCAATTACAGGTAGACTTTGGGAAGGAAATGGAGCATACGAAGCTACGTTTGGTGAAATCATTTCCAATCCGTATTTAGCAGTTGGATCACAGCTATTATTCATCCTTATTACTATTTTCATCGTAAGTAAAGGTGTACAAAATGGTGTTGAAAAAGTAAATAAATATTTCATGCCAGCACTATTCGTTTTATTCTTTGTATTAATCGTTCGTGCACTTACATTAGACGGTGCTGGAGAAGGGGTTCGTTTCTTCTTACAACCTGATTTCTCAAACGTAACATCAGAAGTCATTTTATACGCTATGGGGCAATCGTTCTTCTCCCTATCTGTCGGTGTAGCTGTTATGGTAACGTATAGCTCTTACTTACCGAAAGAAGAAAGTTTACCGCGTTCAGCATTTTCTATCGTAGCTTTAACGCTTGTGATTACATTACTTGCAGGACTTGCGATTTTCCCAGTTGTGTTCGCATTTGGAATGGAACCATCACAAGGACCGGGACTATTATTCATCGTACTGCCAGCTATTTTCAGTAAAATGGCATTCGGGAAATTATTCTTCATCGTTTTCTTATTACTATTCTTCTTTGCTACTATTACATCGGCAATTTCGATGTTAGAAATTAGCGTTGCATCTTTAACTGCAAAAGGTAAAGGGAAACGTGAAAAAATGGCATTAATCGTTGGATTGTTAATCTTCGTTGTTGGAGTACCATCAGCGTTATCATTCGGTATATTAAGTGATCTGAAGATTTTTGGAAAGACAGTCTTTGATTTAGCGGATTATGCAGTTAGTAATGTACTAATGCCACTTGGTGTTTTATTAGTTTCTATCTTCGTTCCTTTAAAAATGAAGAAAGATGTATTAATCAAAGAGCTTGGTGTAAGTAAAAATAAGGGCTATAAATTATTCGTATTATGGTTATTCTTACTTCGCTTTATCGCACCAATTGCGATTATTATCGTATTCTTAAATGTACTTGGCATTATTTAAAAAGAAAGGTAACGTATCGATTTATGATACGCTACCTTTTTATTTTGCTCTTTTTTGCAGTTCGTTTACTGTTACAAACTGATAGCCCTTTTTAGATAAAGAGTCTAAAATACCTTCGATGGTCTGTAAATTTTCATTAGACTTATCATACATAGGGTGCAGTAAAATGATAGAACCTGGTTTTACATTTTTATTAACATACTCAATTTTATCAGCAGCAGATTTATAAAAAGTATCAGGTTCAAGGTCCCATGTGATTGTTTCGATATTATTTTTATTTAAATAATAGGGCAGACCAATTAGCTTTTTTCCGTTAGGTGGTCTAAAATCAATTTCGCCTGTATATCCTGTTTGGCGGATTAATGCATTCGTTTTTTCTATTTCTTCTTTAATAAAAGAAGGTGTTTTAAAAACCATTCTGTTATGAGAGTATGTATGGTTTCCAATTTGGTGTCCAGATTGTACGATATCTTCTCCTAACGATAGGTTTTTCTCTAATTCATTGCCGATTAAAAAGAATGTAGCTTTTGCATTGTATGTATCTAGTAGCGGTAATATTTGTTTTACATTGTTCGTAGGGCCATCATCAAAAGTTAAAGCAATCACTTTTTCATTTGTTTCTACTCGATTTGTTAAATCTCCAAACAATTGAAAACTTCTTGCGTTCATCAATTTGTATGTTCCAAATAATGCTACAGTAATAATGAATAATGTAACGATTGTAATGATTATTTTCTTTTTCATAAAGCAACCTCACTATACTTTTGGATTGGACTAAAAAGTATTATATCAAACTAAGTAATTTCATGCTTGAAAAAGGATGTGGATGCAAGGGGAAGGAATTTATCATATAATAAATTAAAAAAGTTATATTAGGAGGTGTTTAAATGGCGATTATAATTCAATTGCCGGACACTGCAACGTCTCATGCAAAGCCAAGTATGGAAATGGCGATACTTTGCGTGAGGTAGACAAGTAATATACAATCGCCTAAATGAGCTCGTATCATTTTTTATATTTGGCTTTGCACCTTATTGAAATGAACCATAAAAAATAAGGGGCGAGCAGAAATGAAATACGTTAAAGCTGCGACGGTTTTACCAGAAAGTTTAATTATTGAAATTCAAAAGTATATACAAGGTGAAACAATTTACATTCCAAAACAAGAAACGAAACATTATAAATGGGGTACACGATCCGGAGGGAGAAAACAACTAGATGAAAGAAATAAAGCGATTAAAGAAGCGTTTAAAAGTGGGATTTCCGTTCATCAACTTGCAGAGGAGTATTTTCTGTCCGGAGAAACGATTAAAAAGATAGTGTATTCTAAATGAAGATAAAAGAGTCTAGTTCAAATATTATTTTGAACTAGACTCTTTTTGCTTTGTATGTATCGGATATATTGTGTATGAATGGACAAGATAATAGAAAAAATGTGCCGTTTTTTTACTAGAATATAGAGCATTTGAGTGAAAAGCAGAAAGGTGAGCATTTATGAATCATTTAGGACAAATAACGATAGAACTATTTTTTGGTTTTTTTGTGCTATTGATTGCTACTAAAATATTAGGGAAAACACAAATATCTCAGTTAACGCCATTTGATTTTATTTCTGCCATTGTTCTCGGAGAATTAGTCGGAAATACTATATATGATCCGAAAATAAAAATATGGTCTATTTTATATGCAGTACTTGTATGGGTAGTGTTAATCTATTCAATAGAAGTAATAACACAAAAATTTAGAGGGACGAGAAGTTTTTTTGAAGGCTCACCTTCAATCATTATCCGTAATGGGTATATTGATCGGGCACAACTAAGTTCAAATCATTTGGATATTAATCAATTACAACAAATGCTTAGGCAACAAAAAGACATATTTTCAATCAGAGAAGTTGAATATATGATTTTGGA
The DNA here is from genome assembly GCF_007558965.1 of Bacillus sp. HY001. Lineage (NCBI taxonomy): Bacteria > Bacillati > Bacillota > Bacilli > Caryophanales > Bacillaceae > Bacillus > Bacillus sp. HY001. Next base: position 13,019 of record NZ_VLTE01000145.1, read on the forward strand.
ACCTAATGGGAACATAAGCGTTTTGAAGAAAAGTAAATACGAATCACCCACTATAAATGATTTAAGTGTAAAACATAAGCCTGTATACTTACCGATTTCATTAATTAGTGATGGAAAAGTAGTGAAAGATAATTTGAGAGAAGCTGGCTTTGATGAAGGATGGCTGTATAAACAAATAAAGCAAAAAGGGATTACTAAATTTGAAGATGTATTATATGCAGAATGGAAAACAGACGATGGTTTCTTTTGTCAGGAAATGAAGCGGTAGAACATAATCGAAGTATGTAATATTCGTTTCTAAGTTATCTTTTACATATCCAAAAGCTGAATCTTTGTATACAATAAAACTAGATCAACAATTTGTATGGAGTGATAAAGATGGAAGCTTTTATTAGAAGTGATCAATATAATTTTATAAAATCACAAGCTTATATTTTAGCAAATGGGCATGCAACGGCAAATGATAGAGGTGTCATTCAAGCGTTAAAATCACTTGCGATTGAAAAGATAATACATCTATTTGAGAATTTAACGGATGAACAGAAAGAGTTAATTGATACGGTATTAACAGTTCAAAATAGAGAAGATGCAGAATCGTTTTTAATGAAAATAAATCCGTATGTCATTCCGTTTCAGGAAGTTACAGCGCAAACATTAAAAAAATTATTTCCTAAAGCGAAAAAATTAAAACTTCCTGATATGGAAGAACTGGATATGAAAGAATTATCTTATTTAAGCTGGATTGATAAAGGGTCAAGCAGGAAATTTATTATAGCGAAAAATGATAAAAATAAGTTTGTTGGTCTGCAAGGGACGTTTCAAAGCTTAAATAAAAAAAGTATTTGTTCATTATGTCATGGGCATGAAGAAGTTGGAATGTTTTTAGTGGAAATTAAAGGTGATATACAAGGAACTTTCGTGAAAAAGGGAAACTATATTTGTAAAGATGGTGAAGCTTGTAATCGTAATATGAAATCACTTGATAAATTACAGGATTTTATTGAGCGATTAAAGAAATGAGTAGAATACCTCTAGTTTATAAACTAGAGGTATTTATTTTTTTGAAGATGTAGAGTGAAAATAAAGTTTGATACAGTGGCTTATTTTGAAGGAGGTAAATATGAATAATATTTCACTGAAAGAAGACATGTTAAAAGTGAAACGGTGGCCTAAAGGTACGATAGCGGCAGGTCGTGGTCATACAGTTGCTCTTAAATCGGATGGCACAGTTGTGGCAGTGGGGCGAAATAAAGAAGGAGAATGCAATATAAGCGGCTGGTATGATATTGAAGCAGTCGCAGCGGGCAATGTTCATATGGCGACGAACACCGGTAACGCTCATACAATCGCTCTGAAATGTGATCATACTGTGGAAGCGGTGGGATGGAATAAGCATGATCAGTGTAATGTGAAAGACTGGAATAGTATTGTATCGGTTGCGGCAGGGTGGCGTCGTACGATTGGCCTTAAACCAGATGGCACGGTAATAGCGGTGGGGCGAAATAAAGAAGGAGAATGTAATATAAGCAGCTGGAGAGATATTGTGGCGGCTGCGCTGGGTGACTGGCATACAGTTGGTCTTAAATTGGATGGAACGGTGACGGCAGTAGGTAATAATCGATATGGCCAATGTAATGTAAGCGAATGGAGGGGTATTGTGGCGTTGGCAGCTGGTTATCTTCATACTGTTGGTTTGAAATCGGATGGCATAGTGATGGCTGTGGGTCATAATAAACTTGGTCAATGCGATGTAGGCAGTTGGAGAGATATTGTGGCAGTAGCTGCAGGAAGTAATCATACAATCGCTCTTAAATCAGATGGTACAGTGGCGGCAGTAGGTAATAATCGATATGGCCAATGTAATGTAAGCGAATGGAAAGATATTGTAGCGATAGCGGCGGGTTGTGCACATACGGTCGGCCTGAAATCAGACGGCACGGTGGTAGCAGTAGGTGATAATACATACGGTCAATGTGACGTAAGTAGCTGGCGTAATATCCGATTGCCTGGCAAATAGTCAATTTACAATAAATCATTAGTAATATTATTCTATCATGCCTTTCGAGAGGACTCCCACCTCTAAACGTAAGTGAAGGTGGTGAGGTGAATCGAAAGAAATATTTTATTTTTGAGAAAAAACAGAAACGTATGTTCTTTTTTGCTATAATATCCTTAACAAGGAGGTGAATAAAATGACAAAGGAAAATCCATCAAACTATAAAACTCTT
>NZ_VLTE01000146.1:0-5002 GCF_007558965.1 Bacillus sp. HY001
AATCCAAATATAAATGCAATGGGTGTATCTAGTGTATCTGGCATTCAAAAAGCGGTAAATGGTGTAAAAACACATAGTTTAGCAAATGGATATGGAAATCAGAAACAAAAAGGTGTAAGTAATGTCGGGAATTTAGTACAAGCATCTACAGAGTCATTTAAACAAGGATATGCAGCAGAGAACAAAGCAAACTTTATGAAAAACTTGTCTCCAACTATGTCTCAAACGCAAAAAGTAGAAGCTTGGCAATCTCATTTAAATGATAAAGGTAATGAATTTAAAGCAGTCGCTCAGCAAGCGGCGGTACAAGCGGGGGCGATGCCAATACAGGCAAAAGATACGAGTGGTAAGAGTCTACATAATCAATCGTATATTAATAAAGGTGCCTTTGCTTCGCAATTAACGAAAGGTTTACAAAGTCATGCTAGTCTTGGAACAGTGAGTCAACAAGTAGGTTCTGGAATTACTAGTGCGATTCAAGGGGTTCGTTCACACGGTGTTGCGACAGGTGGCGCAATCAATAAAGCTGTATTTGCAGCTACACAAACGCAAGCGAGTATGGCACGTGCAGGGAATCTGTCTGTTTCTGAAATTGAGCGCTCGTATGCGGATGCATCAGCTAGTGTAGCAAATATTTCGCAAAGTGCTGGGAAAATGACGATTCCAACTTCTGCAGTGGGACGTATGACACAGCAAAGTAAGATGGTTGGTGTAAGTATGATGGAAGGTGCCAAACATCTCGTGCATACAAAAGGAATGGAAAATGTATCACAAGCATACTTTAATGCGTCTAGTGCTGTTCAGCAGGCTGGTGGAAATGCAGTACAAAGAGTGATGAGTGGAACTGCAGCTGCCGTTCATACTTCGTTAGGAGGTAACGCAGCAGAACGCCATTACAATGTGACAAAAGGATTAAGCTATGCAGCAGGTGTAATTGGTGGTGTAGGTGCTTATCAAGCAACTGCACGTACGGTAAGCAAACATAATCCTTATAACAAAGCTGTCCAAGCAGAGGCAACAGAAATTCAAGAGATTCTGAAAATGGTACCAACAACAACGGATGCTACTGGAAGACAATCAGTTGCTCAAGGTGCAGTACGTCTTGTTACGACAAATAATAAATCATGGATTGAAGCGAAAGATTCCAGTGGAATGACACAAGTTGTATCTCGTTATGGTAGTGGAGATAGTAGTATTCGTTCGGGACAAGTGGTATATCAAGATTTAAATATTTCAGACGGTCAATTAACACAGCATCGTAATGGTATGAAAGCTATGCCAGCGTATATTCAAGATTCTAGTGGCGGGAAAATTAGTATCAATCGTTCTATCAATATTAATCCAAATCAATTAGTAGGAAATCAAAATCAAAGACCTTTACAACAGAAACCAGTATTTACTGAACCGCCACTTACAGTAAGTCATAAGGTAGACAATGGTCACTTCTATATGTCTGATTTAGACCAAGGGGGATACCAGAATGTGCAAATGGTGGTAGAAAGAGATCGTAGTTATATGGTCGCTACCACAACAGATGGCACAGTGTCACGTATTTCTCCGTTCGGAAAAGGAGATACGCGATTACAAGCAAATCAAAGGATTGAAAGGGTTTGTGAAGTGCAAGATAGCAGTATTAAACCTAGAGAAGAAATCCTAGTAACTCATACACAGGAAGAAGTTGTACGCACAGAGACACATTTGAATTTATCAGAACATGATCCACAAAACCTGATTCCATTTGCGCCAAACCCTCGCCTAGCACAGCGAAGAAGCAGAAATAATGAAAATGGAAAGTATGGAGTGACAAGTCTATGAGTCAAAATCCTAACGATCCAAATAATCAGAAGAAAAGTAACCCTTTAAAAGATGCGACATCTCACTTTATTAAGAAAAAAGGGATGCAGGCAAGTGGGAAAATGGCAAAAATGGCAGGAAAAGCAGGGAGGGCGGCAGCGAAAGCTGCTGCCAAACTGTTAAAAGCTGGTGTAGTGAAAATTGTAGGAGCCATTGTGGGAGCCGTAGGATTACCTGTTGCTTGTATTATGGCTCTTATTATTACGGTGTGTGTTATTTTAGCATCTTTTGTACCATTTACCGATGATGAAAGTAAAACAGAGGAACAAGTGAAAAAGTATATAGAAATTGCAATGGCTCTAAACGCGGATTGGAAAGAGGTTGTCGCTTTTGACATGGCGCGGTATGATAACGATTTGACTGGTAAAGATCCGCATGATGCTATATCATATTTCTTGGATATCCAATATGAAGAATATACGGAAAAAGAGGTATGTGAGGCAGGACCGAATGGTCCTTGTGAAAAAAAGAAAAAGGAGATGCAAAAAACAAAATCTGAAAGTTATTCCGGACCAGATGTAAAAAAGATATTGGGAGATACAGATTTTAAGAAAAAAATAGATGAAATTAATGCAAGCGGAAGTAAAAAGGTAACAGTATCTTCTCACGGTTTAGATAAAGCGATGGAACTTGCAAAATTTAGTGAGAGTCAAAAAGACCGTGCTCGTGAGATATTAGCCGCAGGGATGTTAGAAGGGCTATATGGACATCTTGCTCCTACTACTGGTGGATTTATTGGTGGTATGTGTGTAGGTAATGTGAGTCCTGGTGGAGAGCCTGTTAACCTTAATGCAAAAGTTACAGGATACCTTCCTAAAATTAAAGAAATGGCAGAAAAACATGGTGTTGCTCAATATGTTGGTATTTTGGCTGCCCAAATGATGCAGGAATCAGGTGGAGCAGGAAATGACCCGATGCAGGCTTCAGAGGGGCATTATGGAGACATGAGTCCATCTTGTATAGGTGTAAAGGGGAATGCACGTGTAGGATGTATTAAAGATCCCAACATTTCTATTGAAGCAGGCGTACAAGAATTTAAAGATGTGTTAGCAAAGGCGAATGGAGATATAGCCCTAGCATTACAATCGTATAATTTCGGGTCAGGATTCATTAGCTATGCATTAGCGAAGGGTGGTTATTCAGAAGAAACAGCCATTGAGTTCTCAAGAAGTAAGAATCATTTAAACCCAGCTGGTTGCTCCGATCCAAATAACTTCAGGACAAAGGTTAACGCGTGCTACGGGGATTACACGTACGTTTCTAAAGTTTTGAAGTATTACAAAGATTTAGGGTGTGTGGCAGACGCATCAGGCGAATGGATTTCTGATAAAGGTTGGAAATGGCCAACGAAATCAGGTCGTATTACAGATACGTTTGATGCAGTTCGTGGTGGAAAACAACATAATGCGGTTGATATTGGAGCCATGACTGCTGGAAAAGCTGGAGACCCCGTATGGTCAATGGAAGTAGGTATTGTAACAGCCCAAACAGGAAATGTAAATGGTGGTGGTCTAGGTGTCTATGTAGATCATGGAAATGGTATTGTATCTCGTTACTTACATTTGAGTAAAATATCAGTTGCACCAGGAACTATGGTTACAAAAGGGCAAATTATTGGGGAGATGGGTGGTTCTAACTATAATAAAGATACTGGTTTACTTAATATGAATGGATACGCCGTCCATTTAGATTTCCAAATTCGTATTAACGACCAACCAACGGATCCAATGAAATTCTTTAAGAAAAATGATGATCCGGGGTTATCATCTGGTGGTTCTCCTACAATGGCAAATGCTAAACGACAAAAGGTATTGGAAGAAGCAAAAAAATGGGTTGGACAAGGGAAAGTGAGCTATGTATCCGGTGCTAGAAATCCAGCTGCAGGTAGTGCAGATTGTTCTGGATTCACACAATATGTGTTTAAAACCAGTATAGGTGTCCAGCTAGGAGATTGGACAGGCGCTCAAATTGGACAAGGAAAACAGGTGCCAGATATCGGTCGTGCACAACCAGGAGATTTAATTTTCTATGAAAATCCTAACCATGTATCTATTTATTTAGGGAATCAGAAAATGATTCATATTGGTGATAATAAGGGTGTACAAATTACAGGTCTAAACTATACGGCAAGAGGACAACATATGTCGCAAATCCGTAATGTAATAGACTGATAAGGGACGAGAGTAGATGAAGAAAATAATCAACATTTTATCCAATATGCCTCGTAAGTACTTGGTCATATTGGGGATTATCGTATTAGTGGCAGGTGTTGCCACCTATAATACCATTCATGATTATATGCTGAAATCACAAGTGCAAGAGGAAGAACAAGTAAATCAAGATGAAATCGAGATACTTGGAGATAAACCAAAGGGATTTGATACAAAAGAAGAAGAATATATTGCGAAAACAAAAACTGTAGAGGATTTACTACTAAAAATTTCTAATAGTAGTTATGATGTTCCGTATTTGTTTTCTAAGGCTGGATTTGGTATTGAACCAATGAAAATGACAAGTAATGAACGTATGCTTGCTACAGAAGCTGTTCAAAGATATTTCCTAAAAGGAGATAAGTTTTACAATGCACGTATTACCAAAATTGACCGTGGGAAAAAAGTAGATACATTTCATATAGAGGTTTTAATACAACAGGTAAACTTCTTGGAACCACGACAATTTAAAATTCAGGTAAATCAGTATGCGCAAATTGTAACACCAATTGAACAAATACCACATGGTCAAGAAGAAGTACCTGTGGATTAACTGAAAGATAAGGGTTGTGAATAAAAATCACAACCCTTATTAAAAAATATAAAGAGTACCTAAAAATATTTATTGAATATTCATAATCTTCTGATATAATAAAGTTATGGTTAAATGATATTTATATATATTAGTGAAATGATATAGATGTGGAGGTAAAAAGAATGAGATTATTATTTGGAACCGCAGCAAACTATTTTGCAGGATATTCTTCTGGAAGAGGCTCGGGGCTTTTAGGGACATTATTTGGCTGGGCTTTATTAGTAGGTAGTGGATACCTGTTGATCACAAATTGGGATAGTATCACAGTTTGGATGCACAGTTTAGATATTGTAACAGGATTAGATGGTTATGAAGACATGAGCAATGGATTTATATTCATCTG
>NZ_VLTE01000147.1:0-11859 GCF_007558965.1 Bacillus sp. HY001
CAGCATATTTGTTTGGATTCTTTTTATAGTCTTTTAAACTAGCAAAAAAAGATTTCCAATTTTGGAACAAACCTTTCATGATTGACTGGCTACATTGCTTAGGCAAAGCTCGATAATCATTTTGAATCATAGCCTTAAATAATGCATCTAGAAAGTTGTAATCTACATAAGGTTTTTCAAAATTAGGTTCTGAAAACAAATTACATGTAATCTCTTTCTGCTCTTCTTTAGGCTTTAATTTCTCTTTTTCCAATTTCTTCTGATAGGCAAGAAGTTGTGTGTCATTCATCTTACCAATATTTTTATGAATATTATCCAGAACTTCTTTTTGCAAAGGCTGCAACTCTTTTTCTTGTGTTAATCCAGTGTACACCTGGCGTATATAAAAGTTTGTGGTGTTGTACATATTCTTAGCGTTATGACAAGATGCTTGAAAATAAGAATACATACGATGCCCTTTTTTAATCCAAATTTGAAGAGTTTTATAGCTTGATGGATTTTCCTTTGTCATTTTATTCACCTCCTTGTTAAGGATATTATAGCAAAAAAAGAACGTACGTTTCCTCTTTTTTCTTGAAAATAAAATATTTCTTTCGATTCACCTCACCACCTTCACTTACGTTTAGAGGTGGGAGTCCTCTTGAGAGACATGATAGAAAATGCCCCTCACATAATTGAGGGGCATTTTTTTCCATTCCATATGGTAAAATGTTACTATCACATATTACGAGGATGGATCACATTATGTCTATTGTAACTTTAGCTCTTTTATTATTGGCGGAAATACTCATTGCCATTATTCTCATCGGTGTTAGCATTGAAATTTGTAGTTACGGATGGAAAAAATCGAATGGAATAAAATACTCTTGCCTCTTACTTTCACTTCTTCTCGGAACTGCTAGCATACTCGGACTTTTCGCCGCACCTGCCTATTTCTTTATACAACTAACAGAAAATGCCTTATAAGAAAGGATGTTAATATGATTACCGTGAAAAATATTGAGGGATCTAAAACTTACGTATTACGTCAAAAAATTTTACGCCCGAATCAAACATTAGCAGATTGTAAATACTCTTCCGACTATGAGACAGACACCTTTCACTTAGGTGCATTTATAAACGATGAACTGATTAGTATCGCTTCCTTCTCAAAAGAAATATATCCTGACTTACTAGCAGGTGTTCATTATCGTCTACGAGGAATGGCCACATTACCTAAATTTCGAAACAAACGCGCTGGAAGCTCCTTAATTCAGAAGGCGGAGCAAGTCTTGCAAGAACGCCAAGCAAATATATTATGGTGTAATGGCCGAATTACTGTAGCTGACTATTACAAGCGCTTAGGCTTCCAGGAACATGGTGAAATCTTTGAAATTGAACCGATTGGTCTTCATAAAGTACTGTATAAAAGAATATAAGAAAAGCTTTCCCGTAACACGGGAAAGCTTTTCTTATATTTCAATCTTCATTTTTTATTTTTTTCATATATATGTATATAAACAAACTAGGAACTAAAAAACAAGCAAGCATAATAAGTCCTGTTATACTAATTTCCTTTATCGAAATATCCGGTGTTACAACGATACAAATAGCTAAAATACCAATAATAATACCTACCGGAATGAATAATAGCTTCATAAAATAACTACGCGATACTCCGCCCGTATGCTCATACACTTCCACCGAATTTTTTAAGTTTAAAAAATTAATAACTATTATCCCGCACATAAATACCATTAATAAATCTGAAACACTTTCATATCCTGCATCTTGCAAAACGTAGCGATAAAAAACAATACCTAGTATGACGATATTTTGTAAGATGAAAACGAGTCTAATATGTTTTAGCCCCTCAATCATTAAACGTTCATCTTTCACGATTCTCATCCCCTCACTCCTCTTCCTCCCAAAATAAATCATTTAATGTTTTGTCTACCGCATAACAAATTTTCAAACATAAATCTAAAGACGGATTGTATTTCCCCTTCTCAATTAAACTAATCGTTTGCCTTGTAACGCCTACTTTTTCTGCTAATTGTTGCTGTGTTAAATCTAACTGAACACGCGCGACTTTTATTTTACTGACAGCCATTCATGCTCCTCCTCTAACCGTATTGTAACATATATATTCCATTAAGTAATTTATATTTTACGCCATTAATTTGATTTTCACTTTATTATACACAAAAAAGGAGCCTCTCATAAGAAGCTCCCTATCCTATATCTATATTATAAGAATAAATGACATCCAAATAAAATTGTAAATAAGTATAGTAACGGATGTACTTCCATCCCTTTCCCCTTCACAATCTTTAAGACTGGATACACTAGAAATCCAATTGCAATTCCATTCGCAATGCTAGACGTTAACGGAATACCAACGAAAATTAAAAATGCTGGTAATGCATCATCAAATTCATTCCAATTAATATCACGAAGACTTTGCGCCATTAAACTACCTACAATAATTAATGAAGGAGCTGTAATAGCTGCTACACTTGATAAAGAAGCAATGACAGGGCTGAAGAATGCCGTTATAATCGTTAGGCCAACAACGACAATACCTGTTAATCCTGTTTTACCACCTGCAGCAATACCTGCTGACGATTCAATCGTCGCTGCTGTTGGGCTCGTTCCAAAGATAGAGCCTGTAGTCCCGCCAATTGCATCTGCAATAAACGCCTTACCAAAACGTTTCTCCGTATTATCTGTAATTAAGCCTGCTTGTTTAATTAAACCAAGTAATGCACCTGTTGTATCAAATAACAGTACAAGTAGAAATGAAAATACAACACCATATAATCCGTATTCAATTACATCTGAAAAGGCGTTGATTGGGTTTGAAACGATAATACCCTCTGGTAAATGAGGCATCGCAACAATTTTATCCGTAAACTTCAGTTGCCCTGTAAAGAAGGCGATAACTCCCGTCACAATCATACTAATAAATAATGCACCGCTTACACGTAATGCCATTAATACCGCCGCTAATATTAAACCAATTAAAGTTAAAATAACGGCTGGAGAATGAAAATCACCAATCGTAACTAAATTAGATGGATGATCAACGATAATTCCAGAAAGGCGTAATCCAATAAAAGCAATAAATAGTCCAATTCCACCTGCAATTGCATGTTTTAAACTATCAGGAATTGCGACAATTAGCTTTTGCCTAAATGAAGTGAAAGATAATAAAAGAAAAATGATACCTGTTACAAATACTGCCGAAAATGCAATGACATATGTAATCCCCTCTGCCTGTTGAACAACAGAATAAGCAAAATACGCATTCATTCCCATAGCTGGAGCAATAACAATTGGATAGTTAGCTAAAAACGCCATACATAGTGTCCCTACAACCGTCGCAATAATAGTTGCTGTAAAAGCTTGATCAAATGGTACACCTGCATCAGATAATATTTTCGGATTGATGACAAGAATATACGCAAATGTAAAAAAAGTTGTGATGCCAGCTAAAAGCTCTTGCTTCACAGAAGTGTTATATTTTTGTAATTGAAACATGGTTATGTACCCTTCCTACATCTGAATTATTATCACACATTCTTTTCTTACTAGTATGTGAGAAAATATAATACTTAATCTTAACAATCAATAAAAAGAAGAGTCAATATATTCACTAATAGTTCGAATTTTAAGTTTAAGTCTGACAAGTACAGATGTAGTACAGTTAACTATGTTTATTTTTGTAGCATAACAGATAGAAATGTTTTATAATTTGAAATAGTTAAATATTTAGTAAACGTATTCAAATATCGTTCACTCTACAAGGAGGATTCTTCTTATGCAGCACACAAACAAATCTGGAACTTTAAATCGAGGTTTAAAAGAACGACATATTACTTTAATGTCACTCGGTTCAGCTATTGGCGTTGGACTATTTTTAGGATCCGCTTCTGCTATTAAGCTAGCTGGCCCTTCTATTCTACTAGGTTATATGATCGCTGGACTCGTTATTTTTTTCATTATGCGAGCGCTCGGAGAAATGGCAATTGAACAACCTGTTGCCGGTTCTTTTAGTAAATATGCTTCTGATTACCTTGGACCACTAGCTGGCTACATTACCGGTTGGAACTACTGGTTCTTATGGGTTGTTACTTGTATGGCTGAAATTACAGCAGCTGGTATCTACATGCAGTTCTGGTTCCCAGATATCCCACGCTGGACTTGGGCGTTACTCGCTCTATTATTAATGAGTGCTTTCAACTTCTTATCCGTAAAAGTATTTGGAGAACTTGAATTTTGGTTTGCTCTCATAAAAATTGTCACAATTATCTGTATGATAATTGTTGGAGCTGGTATTATTTTATTCGGGTTCGGAAACGGCGGTATCGCTACCGGTATTTCAAACCTTTGGTCACATGGTGGCTGGTTCCCGAATGGTTTTTCTGGGTTATTGCTCTCTTTACAAATGGTGTTATTCGCTTATTTAGGCGTTGAATTAATCGGTGTTACAGCGGGTGAAGCTCAAAACCCGAAAAAAACACTCGCAAAAGCAATCGACAACGTATTTTGGAGAATATTACTGTTCTACGTTGGGGCTCTATTCGTTATGATGGCAATTTATCCATGGAACGAACTTGGTGAGAAAGGAAGTCCATTCGTTTTAACATTCCAGCAAATCGGTATCGCAAAAGCAGCAGGGATTATTAACTTTGTCGTATTAACAGCAGCTCTTTCTTCTTGTAATGGTGGTTTATTTAGTACAGGCCGTATGCTATATACATTAGCTCAGCAGAAGAAAGCTCCTGAAAGATTCGGTCGTTTAAATAAAAACGGCATTCCAAGTCAAGGGATTGTAGCAACAGCTATCGTTTTACTCGTTGGTGTTATATTAAACTATCTTGTACCTGCAAAAGTATTTACATGGCTCACTAGTATTTCAACTTTCGGGGCAATTTGGACTTGGGGCATCATTTTAATCGCTCAAATTAAATTCCGTAAAGGATTGCAAACTGATAAAAAGGACAAGCTATCATATAAAATGCCTTTATATCCATTAAGTTCATATTTTTCACTCGCTTTCCTTGCACTAGTATTAGGTATAATGGCGTATTCAGAAGATACAAGAATTGCATTAATTGTTGGCCCAATTTGGCTTATTGGTTTAGCTATCGTGTATTATATGAAAGGGTTCCATAAAATTGATGAAACACCTAATTCCAAAATTAGTTAAGCCCAAAATCTCTTCCTAATTACTAGGGAGGGATTTTTTCATTATTCACACAAATATTTCTCAATCAAATTAACGCTATCTTTACACTATTTAATATTTTCTATCTTTCTTTCCCCCAAAAAATAGATTACATTATTAAAGCAAATATTTTTATTAGGGGGATTCTTCTATGAAGAATAAAAAATGGATTACATTTTCTTTAGCAACAGCAATTACACTAAGTATAGGAGCTTCATTCCTTCCGTCTACTTATGCGGAAAGCTCAGTGGACCCAGCTCCTGAAATTGCTGCAAAAGTTGTAAATCAAAATAGCGGGAAGAAAGTATTATTCGATAATACACACGGTCAAACTGCTGGGACCGCTGACTGGGTTATCGATGGCGGCTTTTCTGACTTCGGAAACGGTATTGCCCAAAACGGATATCATGTAAAAGAACTTCGTAAATCAACACCGATTACGTATGCAGATTTAAAAGACTACAATGTATTTATCGTTCCAGAAGCTAATATTCCTTACAAGAAATCTGAACAAGATGCAATGTTACAATATGTGAAAAATGGCGGAAGTATTTTCTTTATTGCAGATCATTATAATGCAGATCGTAACAAAAATCGCTGGGACTCTTCTGAAGTATTTAATGGATATAGACGCGGTGCTTGGGATAATCCTGCAAAAGGAATGTCTAGTGAAGAAGTAAATTCACAAGCTATGCAAGGAGTAGAAAGCTCTGATTGGCTATCTGACAACTTCGGTATTCGCTTCCGCTACAATGCACTTGGTGATGTTTCTGCTAAAAATATTGTGTCACCTGAACAATCATTCGGAATTACAAAAGGTGTTTCATCTGTAGCAATGCATGCTGGTTCTACTCTAGCTATTACAAACCCAAAACTAGCAAAAGGACTTGTTTATCTTCCAGAAAACCCGTCAAAATGGAATAATGCTGTTGATAGCGGTGTTTATAACGGCGGTGGTATTGCAGAGGGTCCTTATGCCGCTATCGCTAAAGTAGGACTTGGAAAAGCTGCCTTTATCGGTGACTCTTCTCCTGTTGAGGATGCATCGCCAAAATACGTTCGTGAAGATTCTGGTCAAACAAAGAAAACTTACGATGGTTATAAAGAAGAAAACGATGCTATCTTACTAGAAAATATCGTAAATTGGCTATCAAATAAAGAAACATTTACAAGTTTAGATCAAGTAAATGGTTTACAACTGGATTCACCTACCACTTTACAAACATTTGAACAACCAAGCTTATCAACTGAGCCACAACCTGAACCTTGGAGTGCACCAAATGTAGGTTATCAATGGTTTAATACGAATACTTTTAAAGCAGGGTCATACGGTTATAACGGTGCTGTAACAGCACACGACTACGTAGTTACACACCCTAGCACTCTACCAAACAATGAAGTGTTCCAAATCAAAATTCAAGTAAATAACTTATTACCAAACACAACATACACTAATTACTCTTTAGGTATATTCACTACTGGCGGTACACAAGTAGCAAAAGTTCAAAATACAAATGGTACTTGGCCATCTACTTTTGGATATAGTAGCGTATTCTCTTTCACAACAAACAGCTTAGGTTCTGCTGAGAAGATTGTAAATGTGCAAATCAATCCAAATACGACTGGACAAGCAACGCTTCGTCTACGCCAAAATACAACAGCGAAATACAATGAAGCTGTAATAATTGATAAGAAATAATAAAAAAGGCAATCCAAATACGGATTGCCTTTTTTTACTTCTCTTCTTTTGAGAAAAACATCCTTGAAATAACGATACCTATACTACCTACTATTAAGAATAGCACTGCCCTGATCATCATCGATACTTCTGGTAAGTCCAAAAGGAATAGTTTCCCTATCGTTACCACTAACACGACTAAGCCGGCATACAATATTTCATTCATATTTTTATTCCGTCCAAGCCAAACGGCAAATAATGCATATACCATCCATAATAACGATACAGATACGCTTATTATACTTCCATCTGTAGAAAGCACTTCACCAACTCTAGTAATTGCAATAAATACGATAACCATAAACCAATAGAGTGCTATAGAATAAACATATTTTCCAAAGCTCCTTAACACATCTTTCGCTTGTTTCATGCAGTAAAAAAATGTACCTATTAAAATAATATGAGCAACAAACCCCGCTGAAATGAAATGATCAAATGGGCTAAAAATAGTCTGTATCATTCCAATCGCATAAATCGTCGCACTAACATACAATTTTATCTGTTGTTTTACTTTAATTGCAGTCACCATTCCGAGGAAACCTTGTAATAACAATACAATCGCTGCATTCACTAAACTATACTCATATAAAATCGCTAAACTAAATGCACCCATTGCGAAACCAAATAAAAGATTTGTAAATGTAGAATGTCGATTCTTCCTATATTCAAACACGAACATAATAGCGTGCACGAGTGCGCTAATCATTAATCCCCATGTTGTAAATTCAGGTATTTTTGAAATAGCTAATATAAAGAAAACTGCATTCGCACTAAATATCGCCAAGCGTGGCTCTACTATAAAACTTCTCTCCGTAAACATATGCCAAAATAATAGCAAGTGAATCAAACCATAAACAACCGTTAACTGTATTTGCAAATCCTCTACTAACATTGACATAATAGCAAAGAAGACAAAAAGGACAATAGCAGCAACGGCGTAAGAAATCATATATAAATACTGATAACGACGTTTCAACGCATACCATAACAAGCTAAGTGTTAGTATCGTCTCATATCCAAAGAAAATATACGGATTAGGAGTCGTACTATTTAATAAGAATGGTACGAAGAAAGCTCCTACCGCTACGAAAATAGTCAGATACTCCGATTGATACCTCTTCGCTACATAAATCCCTAAAATGACCCATGCAATATTACATACAAACGCAACACTTGCTGGAATAAAGCCATATAAATAATGTGCCGCAAATGTCGTTAAAACTATACCCGTTATACTTCCTCCTGCTAATACTAATCCTAACGCTTGCCGCTCTCGTTTTATTTGAATATCCCCTACATAATAAAAACCGATAGATAGGACAATACCAAACTCAATTCGTATTGCTGGTGTTAATAATCCGGCATCTACCCCTGCTTTAAATAACCATATTACTCCAAGTAACATAATGCCAACAAATATGCGTGGTAACCAAGTTTGGCAAAACTTAATAATATTAAATGGTTCTGGTTTAAAAGCAGATATATCCACTTGTTTTATCTCACGTTCTTGCACAGGCTCTTTTATTGTAACTACTTCTTCTTTTGGCTTTTCCTCCATCACCGTTTCAATATATTCTTTCTTTTCCTTCCTAACATGTTGTTGAACATTTTCTACTTCTATTTCTCTCTGTTTTGCTTTCAATTCAAAAAGAGCTTCTTGCATCGTTTCAATTGTCGTTTCGAGTGCTTCTATTTTCTTATTTAAATCTTCCTTCATAAGCTCTCCCCTCACCATTGATTTTTCCACTCAACCTATATATTACCAATTATCTTTATCATACTCTTAGTCTATTCATTTTCAATACTATTTTTCCAAAAAAAGAAAGGTGTTTTCCGAAATAGGAAAACACCTCTTGCTTATTTCTTCTTATTTAAAACAATACTCACAATAACGCCAATACAAGCACCTATAATAGCTGGCACAATCCACCCAACACCTTCTGTATAGAACGGAATGTATTTCAATACTGATGTCCACTGATTCATCATCACATTTTTATTAAAAATATCGATTGCACTAAATACTCCTACAATCCCAACAGTTATTGCATATACATATGCATACTTCCCAATATATTTATGGAATAACCCTAAAATAATAAGCGTTAATGCAACTGGATAAATAAATCCAAGAATCGGTACTGATACTTTTAAAATTTGTGTTAATCCTAAATTAGCTAAAATCATACTAACAAAACTTAATATAAATGCCCAAACTTTATAAGTTATTTTCGGAAATGCACTTGCGAAAAATTGACTACAAGATGTAACAAGTCCAATTGAAACACATAAACACGCAATCGTAAAAATAAGACCTAATAAAACGACTCCACCTTGTCCAAATAACGTCGTCATCACTTGTACTAATACGTTCGCCCCATTATCAAATGTACCTAACGAACCGCTAATTGAACCAACATATCCAAGTATGACATAAATAATAGATAATAATAGCCCGGCACCAATTCCAGCAATACTCATATATTTCGCTAAACCTTTATCATCTTCAATACCTTTTGCACGAAGAGCATTTGCAATAACAATCCCAAAAATTAAAGCTGCTAATGCATCCATCGTTAAATACCCATCTAAAAACCCTTGGAACATAGGAGCTTGTCCATAGTTTCCAGCAGCCTCTTTTACATTACCTACTGATGTAAACATGCTCTTTATAAAGATAAGGGCAATCATACCTAATAATAACGGTGTTAAAACCTTTCCGAACAACCCCATTAATTTAGACGGCGATAAACTTAACCAGTACACAATACTAAAGAAAATAACCGTGTAACATAATAAAACTATACTTCCCGATTCTGTGAAGAACTGACCTGGTCCCATTTCAAACGCTAAACTTCCTGCACGTGGTATACCAAGTCCTGGTCCAATAAATACATACACGATACACGGAAAAATAATGGCGAATGAAGAATGAACTCTACCCGCTAGCGTTTGAAAACTTCCTGCTTTTGCAATCGCAATAACGCCCAATATAGGAAGACCTGTTGCTGATATAATAAAACCTACTAATGAAACCCACACATGTTCTCCTGCTTCATACCCAAGGAAAGGTGGGAATATAAGATTCCCCGCTCCAAAGAACATCGAGAATAACATAAGACTAATCAGTAAAATTTCTTTTTTCTGTAACAATTTCATTTCTTTCTCCTTCTTTAATTTCATCTTTTATGAAATCAATTTCACATATAAAAAAACGCAATAAACCGCATCCTTACAAAGAAAACATAGTCCATAGTCTAACATAAAAGAAACACCCATTCTATAGCTATATCTCTTTTCCAATTTCTTCTGAAAAATCAACCTTTATTGACTTATAATAGTTAATAAGGTAAAATATTAAATGTACAAAATTATTAACTTTGTTTTTGTTTGTGTCAGGAGGAAAATAACATGGAATCAGCGATACAACTAGAAAGAGAACAACAAAGAAAAAAGAAACATCCTCCAGGTTTATACTTACTCTTCTTTACAGAAATGTGGGAAAGATTTAGTTACTATGGATTACGAGGATTATTAACATTATATTTAACAACAGCTTTAGTAAGCGGTGGTCTTGGGTTTAGTCCCGCATGGGCACTCTCTATTTACGGATTTTATACTGGAGCCTGTTATTTCACACCAATGATTGGTGGATACTTAACAGACCGGTTCCTAGGTAGACGAAAAGCGATCACAATTGGTGGTATAACAATGGCAATCGGTAACCTTACACTATTTGCCATGCAAAACCAAGTTGGCCTATACCTCGGATTAGCGCTTATTATTATCGGTAATGGATTCTTCAAACCGAATATCTCTACACTTGTTGGAGAATTATACGAAGAGAATGATCCAAAACGTGATAGTGCATTTACCATTTTCTATATGGGTATTAACGTCGGGTCATTTTTAGCTCCACTCGTTTGTGGATTTTTATCAGAAAATTTATTCAAAACAACGGTTGATGGCGTCGTACATTACGGATTCCGTTACGGTTTCTTAGCGGCTTCAATCGGAATGATCATTGGACAAATTTTATTTACAACATTATCAAATCGCTTCCTTGGTGATATCGGTAAAAAACCAACTCGCGATTTGCAAGCAGCTGATGGACAACCATCAGTAGGAGATACACCGTTAACGAAAAAAGAAAAACAACGTACCGCAGTTATCGTCATTTTAACATGCTTCGTTGTCTTCTTCTGGGCTGGCTTTGAACAAGCTGGTAGCTCATTAACATTATATACGAACAAATTTGTAGACCGATCTGTATTCGGATGGGAAGTTCCAACATCTTGGTTCCAATCGGTCAATCCATTATTTATTATTTTACTTGCTCCAGTCATTTCAGCATTATGGGCAAAACTTGCAACTCGTAAGCGCGGGGATTTAAAAATCCCAACTAAAATGGGACTTGGTATGATCTTGCTCGGTATCGGTTATATCATTCTCGTTATCGCTACATTAAAAACAGGTAGCGATGAACATAACATTACTGAAAAAGCAAACTTACTATTTATCGTCTTTACGTATCTTTTCCATACGTTAGGTGAGCTATTCTTATCACCTGTGGGACTATCAATGGTCAGTGCACTTGCCCCAGTAAAACTTGCTTCTTTATTAATGGGAGTATGGTTAGCAAGTTCAGGAATCGCCAACATTTTAGGTGGACAACTGGCAAGCTTCACAACTTCACTTGGATACGCTGAAGTATTTACCGTAATCGGAGCTGTAGCAATTGTATTAGGTTGTGTTTTATTACTAATTTCTAAGAAACTAGTGAAATGGATGGATTAAAAAAAGATGAGGGGATTTTAAAATGTACCCTATAGAATAGACACTTGAAAAAAGTCTATTCTATAGGGTATTTCTTGTATAATAAAAGGAAAATCGGGATCGGAGAATGTTA
>NZ_VLTE01000148.1:0-3745 GCF_007558965.1 Bacillus sp. HY001
CCATTATATTGTATACAGAGAAGTTGGAGGGGCCATGAAAGAAATAGGTACTGCTAATACAACTTCATTTATGGACAAAGATTTGCAAGCGAATACAGTATATAAGTATGTAGTATCTGCTGTCGATACATCTGGTAATGAATCAATGAAAAGTGATGCCATCACTGTTACAACAAAAGGACAAGAAAACTCTTATGAACAATGGGATGCGCGTAAAGCGTATAAAGCAGGAGATAGAGTAGTTCATGAGAATAAGGTGTATGAGGCAGTTCAGAGTTATCAAGGGAATGGGGATCCAAATTGGATTTTTGCATTGTCATTATGGAAAGAAGTAAACTAATAATGACAATAGTGAATCCCTTTAGTTTTTAAAAAATGGGACAATTATAAGAGAGGGTATTCCTATTTTTCAACTCTTAATATTGTTTGAATATCAATTTCTGCATTTTCAATACCTATTAATAGGGAACGAAACCTTAAAACTATTATTCAAAGTACCTAATACGAATAAAAAGATTAGGTACTTTGAATAAATATTTGATAGATAATAAAAACAATAAGATATGAAGTAACCTTATTATTTAATTTGCTAATGTGATTGGCGCTGTATACATTGTATCGATGTGTCCATCTGCATATGTTACTTCAATTTTCATGCGATATGTTCCTGGTTCAGAAATTGCTCCACCATTGCCAGTCGCAGCATCAAAATCTTCATATACATTTGTTCCAGCTGGTAATAATGAACCATAGTGAAAATCAGCGTCATAATAATCCCAACCAGTATCATAGTGTTTTTCAAAAGATGCTGTGTAATGTACATCATATGGATTATCATTTGTTGCTCGTAGAATGATATTTTGTCCCAGTCTGTATTTCGTATCTGAAAGTTGAATTGTAAAATTATTTAATGTTTCTTTAGGACCGCAAATGTAACGACAATATTCGCTCGCCTCATCAGCATGAATTTTAGGTGTTTCCACATTCATTGCTGCTAAACCGCCAAGAGCCAATGTTCCCGCTAATAATACTTTACTAAATATTTTCATTTGAAATTCCCCCTGAGTATGTTTTTAATTCATTCAACAGATGTCACATCAAGTAGTTTTATAACATTAAGCAAATTGCATGCTCTTTTTTCATGAGTACATTTGCTATCAATCTTCCATCTTGTAGTAATTCAATCTGTACATAAAATTTCATGGTTTTAAATCCTATATATGTATCTTAATATACATTGAATAGATCCTTTAATACCTCGATGATACGTTTGGTTTGTTTACTTGTATCAACTCTTATTACTGTTTATTGGTAATTTTTCAATTTCATTATATATAAAATTGGAATCTACTAACAAGAGACAATAACTTTGATCTATCCATTCTCGAGAAATAAAGGAATTAAATAAAAATGTTTTATACAAATGTTGCAGATGCTCAGTTTGTATATTTTTTCTTATTACGGGGTTCTTTTTGGTCTATAGAATTTTAGTTATTTAAAAAGTTTAAGCATCTGATGATTCATGTAATGCCTTAATGCTATTAAATATTTCATCATTTTGATAGTAAATTCTGTTTTATTTACTATCAACAATTCTTTTGCATACATGCTCAAAGGAATCTATTTTAGAAGTATTCCGAGAGTAGAACAGAGGTTATTAATGTATGAGTGAAATTATTTTTATATTAATATATATTGATTATTAAATAATATGTTAATATATATTAGGAAGAGATTATATAAGATGATTGAATTTATTTGTAATAATAAATTATAGAAATAAGGGGATTGAAGTATGAAACTAACAAAAATGCTTTTAATAGGAGCTACACTTGCTACGACGACATTAACATCATTAGCGAATGTACAAGCAGATACAGCATTTAAAGATGTTCCTGCAAATCACTGGTCTTCTGATGCAATTATGCATCTAAAAGATAAAAAAATGATAGCTGGCTATGGAAATGGAATGTTTGGATTAGGCGATAATATTACGCGAGGACAAGCAGCTCGTCTGCTTTATGTGTATCTACAGCCATTACTTGTAGGTGATAGGTTTGAAGATCAATTTAAAGATGTAAAAGGTACTATGTTTGAAAAAGAAATTTATGCTGTTGTCAGTTCTGGCCTTATGAATGGATATGGGGATAATGAATTTGGACCAAATGATGTATTAACTCGTGAACAATTAGCGGCAATTTTACAAAAAACATTTAATTTAAAGCAACAATCTATTACTACTTTTAATGATGTGGAAAAAAATTATTGGGCTACTGGGGCGATTAGTGCCTTGCAAGAGAACAAAATTGCTGTGGGCACAGGTAACAATTTATTTGAGCCTAAAAAAGTAGTAACTCGTGAGCAGTATGCACAGTTTCTATATAGTGCAATGCGTAAGTTAGAGAAGCCGGGACAACCTGAAGTAATGCCGTTAGGGATACCGAGATCCATGGTGACAGATGATTTCACTTTTGATAAATCGTTGGTTGATATTGTTCCTGTGTATAGTAAATCTATATCTAAAGAGGCGCAGAATCTCATTAAAGAGATAAATGAGAAATATAATCTAGATATAAAGTATTGGGAGACAAGTGCTGTACTACATTTAGCTTCATCTAAAATGTTAAAAGAAAATAAAGATTGGTATGGACCATTGAGTATAGATGAAAAGGGCGGTAATAATTTTACTATTAGCTTCGAAAATTATAACCCATCTATTGAGTTGACGAAAAGATGGGTTACTATGATATACCCTGATTTGAATCTAGACAAAGAGATTGATCGATTGGTCAAAAATGTAAATGTGGAATATGCATTTGATAAAGGCCGACATAAAATAAAAATGGGACAAACGGCTAATTATAAGGGCTGGTACATTTATATTGGTGAATAATTAACCTTTTACAAGGATTTAAACTGATAGAAGGAGTTATTATTGCGATTAAAGAAGCAAGTAATTGGATAGAAACAAACATTCACTCTATGTAGTATAGATTTTTAATAGAGTATATAAGATAATGTTTAGTTATTCCATATAGTACTGTTGGGAATCAGTATTGTATGAAAAATGTAACGTTTAGGAGCTAATTTGAGTAGGAAAAATAGAAACGATGAAGTTTATAAAAGAAAATAGAGAAGAGCATTTTCGTGAATTAATTGCTAGTAACTAGCAGGAAATTGCAAAAAGAAGAGTTAATCAAAAATTAACTCTTCTTTTTATTTAAAATTAATTTCTATACTCGTTATACCACAGTTTATTAATTAGATTGTGCATAAGATCAATTTTTACTATAAAAGAGATTTAAATGGGGATAAATTAGCATTCGTAAACCAAATTTCACAGAAAAATAGCTCTTCTTATAAAAGGTGTTTCTAATAATTATTTTGGAATTATACATTTAAAATTAGGTGATAAACTAATTGGGAGAAGTAAAAGTGATAAAACGCATTTTATTCGTTTGTATTATTTTGGTTTTGGATAATGATTGTAGTATGAGGGTCTAATAAATTTTTAATAGAAATTTGTTAATTTAGCATCTCTAAATGGAGAAGTGTAAAAGAGACTTAATTACATTAAAAAAGGCATACATATTATTAGGGTTAACTAAAAAACGAAATATAAAGGATATCTTAGGTTAGAAAAATTTAAAAGCCTTGTCATTATAGACAGGGCTTTCAAAAAAGGGACACAATTGACAACTGAAGGTGACTCTATATTACCATTTTTGGTATTTTAATTCCAGGT
>NZ_VLTE01000149.1:0-623 GCF_007558965.1 Bacillus sp. HY001
AATCCAGCTAGCCCAGCCATTTACGAGCCATTAGCTCAGTTGGTAGAGCATCTGACTTTTAATCAGAGGGTCGAAGGTTCGAATCCTTCATGGCTCACTTTTGTTTTTTCCGCGCGGTCGTGGCGGAACGGCAGACGCGCTAGGTTGAGGGCCTAGTGGGGGAAACCCCGTGGAGGTTCAAGTCCTCTCGGCCGCATCAAAAATCTTTTTTAAAAAAGTACTTGCATTTGAAAATGTAGTATGATAAGATAATTGAGTCGCCAAAATACAACGACGAAAAAACATCATGAATAAGCGCCCGTAGCTCAATTGGATAGAGCGTTTGACTACGGATCAAGAGGTTAGGGGTTCGACTCCTCTCGGGCGCGCCATAACGGGAAGTGGCTCAGCTTGGTAGAGCACCTGGTTTGGGACCAGGGGGTCGCAGGTTCAAATCCTGTCTTCCCGACCACGCGGGTGTAGTTTAGTGGTAAAACAAGAGCCTTCCAAGCTCTGGTCGAGAGTTCGATTCTCTTCACCCGCTTTTAGTTCTTTGAAAACTGAACGAAACAAACAACGTGAAACGTCAATTTTTATTTTTAGATGCTAGACAAACTAACTTTATTGGAGAGTTTGATCCTGGC
>NZ_VLTE01000150.1:0-13196 GCF_007558965.1 Bacillus sp. HY001
GTCGTCGTTGCATTGCCAGTGCGGTACTCATGTAGGAAAACTACACTCCGTGTCCTCCTGTCAAATGCGCCTCGACCTGCTCGGTTCTCTTGATCCTCCTTTTTAAACTTTTATTGATATGAAAACAAACTAGGAGCATAGCTTCTAGTTTGTACTTATTTAAGTATTGGGGGATGAAATATGAATGTTTTAGTAATCGGACGCGGTGGGCGTGAGCATGCTTTAGCTTGGAAGTTTGCGCAATCTGAAAAGGTGGAAAAGGTATATGTAGCACCGGGTAATGAAGGTATGCGCGATGTTGCAACACCAGTTGATATTGATGAAAATGATTTTGATGCATTAGTTCTATTTGCCAAAGAGAATAAGGTTGAGTTAACTTTCGTTGGACCAGAAATTCCACTTATGAATGGAATTGTTGATCGTTTTAAAGAAGAGGGACTTCGTGTATTTGGTCCAAATAAGGCAGCGGCTGTTATTGAAGGTAGTAAGGCTTTTACGAAAGAATTGATGAAAAAGTATGATATTCCAACTGCGGCATATGAAACTTTTACAGATTATGAAGAAGCAGTACAGTACATTCAAAAAATTGGTGCACCGATTGTTATTAAGGCAGATGGATTAGCTGCTGGTAAAGGTGTAACAGTAGCAATGACACTTGAAGAGGCACTACAAGCTGCGAAGGAAATGTTACAAGATGTAAAGTTCGGCGAAGCAAGTAAGAAGGTTGTTATTGAAGAGTTTTTAGATGGACAAGAATTTTCATTAATGGCATTTGTGAATGGGACAACTGTGCATCCGATGGTAATTGCGCAAGATCATAAACGAGCTTTTGATGGTGATAAAGGTCCAAATACAGGCGGAATGGGCGCGTACTCTCCAGTACCACAAATTCCAGAATCAGCAGTTCAAGAGGCGATAAAAACGGTATTACATCCAACTGCTAAAGCGATGATTGCAGAAAACCGTTCATTTACAGGAATTTTATATGCGGGACTTATTTTAACAAATGATGGCCCAAAGGTAATTGAATTTAATGCACGTTTTGGTGATCCTGAAACAGAAGTAGTATTACCTCGCTTAGAAAATGATTTAGTTGATGTATGTAACGCTGTATTAGATGAAAGTGAATTAACGTTACAATGGTCAGAGGAAGCGGTAATTGGTGTTGTACTTGCTTCAAAAGGATATCCGGAAGCATATAAAAAAGGTGATATTATTAAAGGATTAGATGCACTGGAAGATGTGATTGTTTTCCATTCAGGTACAGCGATGAAGCATGGTGACTTTGTAACAAATGGTGGCCGTGTACTATTTGTTGCTTGTAAGGCGGACAGTTTACAAGCAGCGAAAGATAAGGTGTATAAAGAAATCGGTAAAATTGAGAGTGATGGTCTATTTTACCGAAGTGATATAGGATATCGTGCAATTGGGCATGAGATGACGAGAAGCTAGTAATATAAAAAGCGGAGAATGATGTAGTTCATTCTCCGCTTTTCTTATTATTTTATTTAGGAACTTTTACAAGATCAATAATGTCAGGGCATTGTAACTGATAAGTTATTGCTGTTGATGAAACTTTCTTTGAAATTTTTTGACAAGTATTATTGGAATATTGATTTTTTTTGTTTTCTGTATTCCGGTCGCTTATTTTTGAGTAATCAACATCATAATACAAAGAGGTTGTCTCTCTTCCTTTTTTTACTGTTAAATCTATAATGAGAGGTTCATCTTTTTCGTTAAATCGAGTGATGCGAATGGCGTGACTCTTATTTGAATTATATTTTTTAATGAAGGTATCTAATTTTTCGATATTGTAAACTGTGTCATTCTTTTGAATGACATCACCATATTTTTCGGCGGTTTCAAAACTATATTCTTTATTGGATGTATCAATCGTTGGTCGTTTATTTGAGCAAGCGACAAGATTGAATGAGAGTAGTACAATGATGAATAAACTCGTTTTTTTATAGTAATGTTTTATAGGCAAAGTGAACCACCTCTATTAATAATGTTATATTTGTATTTTACAATATAATTACAAAGAAAACATCATCATTGTATTAAAAAAATCCCGCTGATTTCTCAGCGGGATTTTTTATGCATCTTTATCTTTTTTTAATTTTCCTTTTTGCTTTGCCATTTCTCGAAGCAAATATTCGATGTGTGCATTGACGCTACGAAACTCATCATTCGCCCATTTTTCGATGACAGCGTGTAATTCAGGATCAATACGTAATGGAAAGCTTTTCTTTTTAGCCATAATGATTTACAACCTTTTAGTATAGGCTTCCTGTATTAATAACTGGTTGCGCACCTTTATCTGAAACGATGGCAACTAATAAATTGTTCACCATATTTGCTTTACGCTCGTCATCGAGTTCCAGTACGCCTTCCTCATCTAACATATGGATTGAATCTTTCGCCATCTTCACAGCACCTTCAACAATCTCTTTTCGGGCAGCTAATACTGCTTTTGCTTGTTGACGTTGTAGCATTGCATGGGCAATTTCTGTTGCGTAAGCTAAATGTGTTAAACGAGTTTCTAATACTTCTACGCCAGCGATTTCAAGGCGTGCTTCTAACTCACGTTTTAATTCTTCAGAGATTTCTTCCGTATTTCCGCGTAACGTGATGCAAGTTTCATCTTGGAAATTGTCATAAGGATATTTTGTTGCAACGTGGCGGATTGCTGTTTCACTTTGAATTTCTACAAATCGATCGTAATGTTCAACACCGAACATTGCTTTTGCAGAATCAACTACTTTATATACGATAACGGCTGCAATTTCGATCGGATTTCCCTCAACATCGTTTACTTTTAATTTCTTACTATTAAAGTTTTCCACACGTAACGATACAGTTTGACGGAATGCGAACGGAATCGTTAAAAATAAACCATTTTGACGAATTGTTCCTAAGTAATTACCGAAAAACGTAATGACTTTCGCTTGGTTTGGTTGAACAATACCAATACCTGTAGCAAGAACTGCGGCTAAAATAATAGTTAATGCTGCTCCTATGAAAATTTCTTGCACGAGGAAAAATACACCGATAGCGGCTAAAATCAAAATTCCAATAATCCCAAGAAAACCATTAACATAAAATACTTGTTTTTCTTTCATATGATCGCCTCCTGATATAAAAATGATATCACTTTTATATCATTTTAAGCAAGGGATTTACACCTAATTTTCTGAAATTTATTGATTAGGTATCTCTTATGTATATTTTAAGGTTTAAAATAAGAATATATGTTCTGTTTTGTGGTAAAATAAAGAAGACTTAACCGCCCACTGCAGCAGCTAAGTCCCTTTGAGAGCATCTTGCATCGTGACAAATGATTCAAAGCGGTTTTGCCAGGATTATATCTTCAATCGCTGACTCAATCTCTTTGTCAGAAGCGTCAAAACTTCCATTTGACCGTGGTTTGTCGTGATTGGAAGTTTGATTCACTTCTTCTTTAGCATGTCCCTTTTCAGTAAAATTCATGCTAGGCATTTTAAATGCCCCCATATTCATGTATTTTCCGAATTTCCACATTTCAACAACAGGGCAGAAACGAACAATTCCCTCTGCAATTTTCATTGCACCAATCCATAGCAAGACGTTAGACCAAGTGCACCACGGCTTGCGTACAAGTTTAGCGCTACTACAGCCGAAGAGGATAAGTCCGAGTGTAATTCGAATTAGGGCGTTTATTGTACCGATGTTTTGCTTCATTAGAAAAACACTCCTTTTTATGAAAGTTGAAATAGATAATACTATTTCTCTTATTAGTATCCCGTGTGATTTTTGGGATATGTAATCCAACATTTGACGTTGAAAAAGATGTTGGAATGTGCGTGTGTGTAAGTAGCTTTTTTTGTTATAATGAAAGAATGCATAAAAGGAAGTTCAAAATTAAATCCTCTAGTTTGAAAAAATATGGAAGAGGGAATTCCAAACTTAATTCTCCGTTTTAAACAAATATTTAAGATGAAGTTAAAAAATCCTAATGAAAATAAACTGTTATTTTGAACAGAAATATATATAAATAGAGAAAAGAAAGGGTGTTTTCATGTACGATATTTCCGGGTGGAAACATGTATTTAAGCTTGATCCAAATAAGGAGTTAAGTGATGAACATTTAGAAATGATTTGTGAGTCTGGAACAGATGCTGTTATTGTGGGCGGAAGTGATGGAGTGACAATTGATAATGTGCTGCACATGCTAGTTAGCATTCGTAGATATGCAGTTCCTTGTGTGTTAGAGGTTTCTGATGTAGAAGCAATTACACCAGGATTTGATTTTTATTACATCCCAAGCGTTTTAAATAGCCGAAAAGTGGAATGGGTAACAGGCGTTCATCATGAGGCTTTGAAAGAATTTGGGGATATTATGGATTGGGACGAAATTTTCATGGAAGGGTATTGTGTTTTAAATCCTGAAGCGAAAGTAGCCCAGCTTACAGATGCGAAATGTGATGTAACAGAAGATGATGTGATTGCATACGCGCGTTTAGCAGACAAGCTATTACGTTTACCGATATTTTATTTAGAATATAGCGGTACGTATGGAGATGTTGAACTTGTTAAAAATGTAAAAGCAGAATTAAAACAAGCGAAGTTGTATTACGGAGGCGGTATTTCTAATGCAGAACAAGCGAAAGAAATGGCGCAGTATGCTGATACAGTAGTTGTTGGAAATATTATTTATGATGATATAAAATCCGCGTTAAAAACAGTTAAAGCAGTAAAAGGAGAGTAGGTGCAGGCATATATGAGTAAGACAGATAGATTATTGAATGGTTTAAATCCGCAGCAACAAAAAGCAGTACAAACAACGAACGGACCACTTCTATTAATGGCAGGTGCAGGTAGTGGTAAAACACGTGTGTTAACACATCGTATTGCGTATTTACTTGGTGAAAAAGGTGTAGCACCATGGAATGTACTAGCTATTACCTTTACAAATAAAGCGGCTCGTGAAATGCGTGAGCGTATTGATACACTTGTCGGACCAGAAGCAGAAGATATTTGGATTTCTACGTTCCACTCTATGTGTGTACGTATTTTAAGACGTGATATCGATCGTATTGGTATTAATCGTAATTTTACAATCTTAGATTCAGGTGATCAGTTAACGGTTGTGAAGAAAATCATGAAAGAACGTAATATTGATCCGAAGAAATTTGAGCCGCGCTCTATTTTAGCGGGTATTAGTAATGCGAAAAATGAATTGTTATCTGCAGATAAATATGCAAAGAAAATTACAATAGCTGATCCATATGAAAAATTAACGAGCGATGTATATACAGAATATCAAAAACGTCTTCTGAAAAATAACTCATTAGACTTTGATGATTTAATTATGACAACGATTCAGTTATTTGAACGTGTTCCAGAAGTACTAGAGTTTTATCAGCGTAAGTTCCAATATATTCACGTGGATGAGTATCAAGATACAAACAAAGCGCAGTACCTTCTTGTTAAACATTTAGCAGCACGTTTTAAAAATTTATGTGTTGTAGGTGACTCAGATCAGTCTATTTATCGCTGGCGTGGGGCTGACATTTCTAACATTTTGTCATTTGAAAAAGACTATGAGAATGCGCAAGTTATTCTGTTAGAACAAAACTATCGTTCGTCACAAAATATTTTAAATGCAGCGAATGCTGTTATTGAAAAAAATTCAAACCGTAAACCGAAGAAATTATGGACAGATAATCAAGTTGGAAGCAAAATCTCGTATTACCGTGCTGCAACGGAAAAAGACGAAGCGTATTTTGTTGCGAAAAAAATTCGTGACGATATTCAAATGGGAAAAAGAAAATATACTGATTTTGCAGTGTTATATCGTACAAATGCGCAATCTCGTATGGTCGAGGAGATTTTCCTGAAATCTAATATTCCTTACAAAATTGTCGGCGGTACAAAGTTCTACGATCGTAAAGAGATTAAAGACATTTTGGCGTATTTACGTTTAATTGGGAATCCAGATGATGAGATTAGTTTCGCACGTATTATTAACATGCCAAAGCGCGGAATTGGTGCGACTTCTATAGATAAAATTATTAATTACGGCGTACAAAATGGAATTTCATTAACTGCTGTATTCGATGAGATTGAGCATGTTGGAGTAAGTGCAAAAATTACAAAGGCAGTAAAAGAATTCGCAGGTTTATTACACAACTGGGTAAATATGCAAGAGTATTTATCTGTTACGGAATTGGTAGAAGAAGTTATTGAAAAAACAGGCTATCGCGATATGTTGAAAAACGAGCGTACTTTAGAAGCGGAAGGTCGTCTAGAGAACTTAGATGAGTTTTTATCTGTTACGCAAACATTTGAATCTCAAAGCGAAGATAAGAGCCTTGTTGCATTCTTAACAGACTTAGCGCTTGTTGCTGATATTGATCGTGTCGATGAAGATCCAACTGCTGGTGAGGAAGTTATTTTAATGACGATGCACTCAGCGAAAGGGTTAGAGTTCCCAGTTGTCTTTATTGTAGGGTTAGAGGAAGGAATATTCCCGCATACTCGTTCTCTCATGGAAGAAGATGAAATGCAAGAAGAGCGTCGCCTTGCTTATGTAGGTATTACGCGTGCAGAAGAAGAGTTATATTTATCAAATGCACAAATGCGTACTTTATTTGGTCGAACAAGTATGAACGCTGCCTCTCGATTTATTACAGAAATCCCGGCAGAGCTAGTAGAATCGTTAAATGAAACAGCGCCGAAGCGTGAAACTTCGTTTGGTGCAAAAGGCAGAACGGCTAGTAACAGCAGAACGACAATGACAACTACAACACGCTCTCGTTCAGCTTTCGCGAGTCCTGCAGCTAAGACGACAGGTGGCGAGCAAATCGGCTGGGCAGTAGGAGATAAAGCTTCCCACCAAAAATGGGGAGTCGGTACAGTTGTCAGTGTAAAAGGTGAAGGTGATGCAAAAGAATTAGATATTGCGTTCCCAAGCCCAATTGGTGTTAAACGTTTGTTAGCAAAATTTGCACCTGTGACGAAACAATAGGAAAGGAATGAGGATATGTCAAAAGAGATAGCAAAACAACGTATAGAAGAACTGCGTGATTTGTTAAATACATTTAACTATCAGTATCACGTATTAGACAATCCTTCTGTTTCTGATGCGGAGTATGACCGTAATATGCAGGAGCTTATAAAATTAGAAGCAGAGAATCCAGAGTTTATGAGTGAAGATTCTCCCTCCATTCGCGTTGGGGGAACTGTTCTTGATATATTTGAAAAAGTAACACATAAATCACCGATGTTAAGTTTAGGAAATGCATTTAACGAAGGAGATTTACGTGATTTCGACCGACGAGTACGCCAAGGAATTGATGATGCGAATGTAAGATATATATGCGAATTAAAAATTGACGGACTTGCTGTTTCACTTCATTATGAAAAAGGGCGCTTTATTCAAGGGGCAACACGTGGTGATGGTGTAACAGGTGAAGATATTACCCAAAATTTAAAAACGATTAAAGCGATCCCGCTCCGTTTAAATGAAGAAGTAACGTTAGAAGCACGAGGCGAAGCTTATATGCCGAAGCGTTCATTCGTTAAGTTAAATGAAGAAAAAGAACAAAATGGTGAAGATGTATTTGCGAATCCGCGTAATGCGGCGGCAGGTTCAATACGCCAACTGGATCCAAAAATTGCAGCGAAGCGTAACTTATCTATGTTTGTGTACGGTCTTGCGAATGTAGAAGAAAAAACAATTCCATCACATAGTGAATCGCTTGATTTCTTAGGTGAACTTGGATTCAAAACAAATCCAAATCGTCGTACATGTGAAACAATCGAAGAAGTTATAGCTTATGTAGAAGAATGGCAAGAAAAACGCCCGCATCTTGATTATGAGATTGATGGAATCGTTATAAAAGTAGATGATGTTGCTCTTCAAGAAAGTTTAGGAACTACAGCAAAGAGTCCAAGGTGGGCAATTGCTTATAAATTCCCGGCTGAAGAAGTTGTAACAAGATTAACAGGTATTGAATTAAGTGTTGGTCGCACAGGGGTTGTAACACCGACAGCAGAGCTAGAGCCAGTGCGAGTGGCTGGTACGATCGTTCGTCGTGCTTCTTTACATAACGAAGATTTAATTCGTGAAAAGGACATTCGAATTGGTGACTATGTGGTAGTGAAGAAGGCCGGAGATATTATTCCTGAAGTTGTGAACGTTATTTTCGATAAGCGTACTGGTGAGGAAGAAGAATACCATATGCCAACGCATTGCCCAGCATGTGAAAGTGAACTAGTTCGTTTAGAAGAAGAAGTAGCACTTCGTTGTATAAATCCAACTTGTCCAGCTCAAATTCGAGAAGGGTTAATTCATTTTGTTTCAAGAAATGCAATGAATATTGATGGACTTGGAGAACGTGTCATTACACAACTCTTTGATGCGGATTATATTCGTACATTTGCTGATTTATATTCGTTGACGAAAGAGCAATTATTGCAGTTAGAACGATTCGGTGAAAAATCAGCAACGAATTTAGTGCAAGCAATTGAGAATTCTAAAGAAAACTCATTAGAGCGATTACTATTCGGTCTTGGTATTCGCCATGTCGGAGCAAAAGCAGCACGTACATTTGCAGAGCATTTTGAAACGATGGATGCACTTGTGAAAGCAACGGAAGAAGAGCTAAAAGCAATTAACGAGATTGGTGAAAAAATGGCTCAATCCGTCGTGACGTATTTTGATAATGAAGACGTATTAGAGCTATTACAACAATTTAAAGAGTATGGCGTGAATATGGCATACAAAGGTATAAAAATTGCTGATTTACAAAATGTTGAGTCGTACTTCGCAGGAAAAACTGTCGTTTTAACAGGGAAATTAGAAGTTATGGGACGTAGTGAAGCGAAGAAGAAGATTGAGGCATTAGGTGGAAAAGTAACAGGAAGTGTTAGTAAAAGTACGGATTTAGTTGTTGCAGGTGAAGCAGCGGGTTCGAAATTAGCACAAGCAGAGAAGCATAATGTTGAGGTTTGGAATGAAGAGAGGTTCTTACAAGAGCTAAATAAGTAAGAGGTGCAAACTTACCATGAAAAAAATAGCATTAGCGGTATTAAGCCTTGGTCTACTTGTAAGTGGATGTAGTGCAGGTGCCGATAAAGATGAAAAAGTGGTTGAGAAATCGGGGAAAGCAAAAGAACAAGCAATCGTTCCGAAGTACTCTATTTCGGATGAATATTATAAGACGACTATTCCATTTGACGCAGGAGCTGCACGTGGTTTAGTTGTACAAGGAGTAAGTAATCGTCTTGATATAGATGAATTTGAAACAGGATTAATGCGTATTGCAAAAGAATCCTTTAGTACGAAAGATCATTTCTTTAAAGGTGGAAGTGCTCTAGATACTCAAAATTTGCAGATGCTTGTTAAAAGAAAGCGTACAGATGCTGAACAAAAGGAACTAGAGGACAAGTTAAAAAAAGATGCCGTTAAATTTCCTAACATTGGGTTAAACCCAGCGTTAGGTGGAGGATCTGAATCATTAGAGGAAAAAAATAAAAAAAATCCAATATATATTTCAAATATTTTAGAGCATGATTATTATGTGAAAAAAGGTGAAACAGATGAACTCCAAGGTATTGTAGTTGGTTTAGCAATGAATTCGGTTCATTATTACGAGGAAGAGCATGGTTATCCGCGTGAAACTAAAATCGAGCAAGAAAAAATGTTAGCCGAAGGGAAAAAAATGGCGCAAGAAGTCTTGAAATTTATGCATGAAAAAAAACCTGACACAAAAAATGTTCCGATAACGTTTGCGATTTATCGTCAGGCTCCAAAGTCTTCGCTCGTACCAGGTAACTTTGTCTCTTATGCGAATGTAGAAAAAGGTAGTGAAAAGGTTGAGGATTGGAAACAAATTAATGAGAAGTATTATTTGTTCCCATCTGAACAAGCGAAAACAGATAATAAACGTGAAGATCTTGCGAGAGTATCGAACTTTAAAGCGAAACTAAGCGATTATTTCCAGGGCGACTATACAGCTGTTATCGGTACTGGTATGTATAGAGACGATGAATTAAGGGAAATAAAGCTTGATATTCCGGTCCAGTTTAATGGGAAAGCAGAAATAATTGGCTTTACACAATATGTAGCTGGGCTTGTGACAGAATACTTCCCGAATTATATGAAAGTACAAGTAACGATTAAATCTGTAGAACGCCCAGAAGCGATTATTATACGTGAAGCGAAGCAAGATGAACCATTTGTGAAAATTTTAGATTAAATAGGAGGGCCGTTCCTTTATGGAACGGCTTTTTTTCTTGAATAATTTTGTTATAATTTAAAATGTTATAAATAATGGGGGTAAGGGGTAAGCACATGGAAGAATTAAGTTTTCAAGTCATTATTTTATTAATTGCATTCGGCTTTTTAGCAGCTTTTATTGATTCAGTTGTTGGCGGTGGAGGATTAATTTCACTTCCTGCACTTATGTTTGTTGGTTTACCACCAGCTTCGGCAATTGCAACAAATAAATTAGCGGCAACGATGGGGACGTTTACGAGTGCAATTTATTTTATTCGATCAGGAAAGGTCGATTTTAAAATTGTAGGAAAGTTAATCCCGTTAACTATTATAGGGGCGGTCTCAGGTGCTTTAGTAGTAAAGTTTATTCCGCCGGATATTTTACGTCCGTTAGTGCTTGTGATGTTGGTGTTTATTGCTATTTATATTATTGCAAAAAAGGATTGGGGAAGTGTATCTACCTATAAGAAGATGACGAAAAGAAAAACATTAATATTTTTCTTTGTTATTTTAATGATAGGGTTTTATGATGGTTTTTTTGGACCAGGGACAGGATCCTTTTTAATTTTTGCATTTTTATTAATTGGTTTGGATTTTATTCAAGCAGCAGCATCTGGAAAACTTTTGAACTTTGTTAGTAATATCGTATCTTTAATTACTTTTTTATTTTTAGACGTAATTCATTTTGAATACGGTATTAT
Organism: Bacillus sp. HY001; assembly: GCF_007558965.1. Lineage (NCBI taxonomy): Bacteria > Bacillati > Bacillota > Bacilli > Caryophanales > Bacillaceae > Bacillus > Bacillus sp. HY001. The sequence continues at coordinate 10,966 of NZ_VLTE01000150.1, forward strand.
TATGGGATTGTCGATGATTTTTGGCGCTTATTTTGGATCGAAGTTTGCAGTCCAAAAAGGTGTTGGATATGTAAGAACTTTATTTTTATTAGTAACTATTTTATTGATTGGAAAAAACATTTTGGAATATACTCATATTTTGTAGAGTTATACGTATGTATAACTCTATTTTTTTATTATATTTTAAAAATTAATTAATTTTTAAAATATAAGTCTAGGAATATTTGAATAAATCTAAATTATCGTGTAGAATAATGTTGTAAAATGTAAACGTTTTTCTAAGGGGAGGCTAAAAAAAATGGTAGTAGCATACAAACATGAGCCATTTACAGATTTTTCAGTGGAGGCTAACAAATTAGCGTTTGAAGAAGGTTTAAAGAAAGTAGAATCTTATCTTGGACAAGACTATCCATTAATTATTGGGGGAGAAAAAATCACTACAGAAGACAAAATTGTTTCTGTAAACCCTGCAAATAAAGAGGAACTTGTTGGTCGCGTTTCAAAAGCAAGCCGTGAGTTAGCTGAAAAAGCAATGCAAGTAGCGGATGAAACATTCCAAACTTGGAGAAAATCAAAGCCAGAAATGCGTGCAGACATTTTATTCCGCGCTGCAGCAATCGTTCGTCGCAGAAAACATGAATTCTCTGCTATTCTTGTAAAAGAAGCAGGTAAACCATGGAATGAGGCAGATGCTGATACAGCAGAAGCAATCGACTTTATGGAATATTATGGTCGTCAAATGTTAAAATTAAAAGACGGTATTCCAGTAGAAAGCCGTCCAATTGAATATAATCGTTTCTCTTACATTCCATTAGGAGTAGGTGTTATCATTTCTCCTTGGAACTTCCCATTCGCAATTATGGCAGGTATGACAACAGCTGCTTTAGTTTCTGGTAACACAGTATTACTAAAACCAGCTAGTACAACTCCTGTAGTAGCAGCGAAATTCATGGAAGTATTAGAAGAAGCTGGCTTACCAGCTGGCGTAGTAAACTTCGTTCCAGGTAATGGTTCTGAAGTTGGTGACTACTTAGTAGATCACCCTCGTACACGTTTCGTGAGCTTCACTGGATCTCGTGATGTAGGTATCCGTATTTATGAGCGTGCAGCGAAAGTAAACCCAGGCCAAATTTGGTTAAAACGCGTTATCGCTGAAATGGGTGGTAAAGATACAATCGTTGTTGATAAAGAAGCAGATCTTGAATTAGCAGCTAAATCTATCATTGCATCAGCATTCGGATTCTCAGGACAAAAATGTTCTGCATGTTCTCGTGCAGTAATCCATGAAGATGTATACGATCACGTATTAAATCGTGCTGTTGAATTAACGAAAGAATTAACAGTTGCTAACCCAGCTGTATTAGGTACAAACATGGGTCCTGTTAATGACCAAGCTGCATTCGATAAAGTAATGAGCTATGTTGCAATTGGTAAAGAAGAAGGTAGAATCTTAGCAGGTGGCGAAGGAGACGATTCTAAAGGCTGGTTCATCCAACCAACAATCGTTGCTGACGTTGCAGAAGATGCTCGCTTAATGAAAGAAGAAATCTTCGGACCAGTAGTAGCATTCTGTAAAGCAAAAGACTTTGATCATGCACTAGCAATTGCAAACAATACAGAATACGGTTTAACAGGTGCTGTTGTTACTAATAACCGTGACCATATTGAAAAAGCACGTGAAGAATTCCATGTGGGTAACTTATACTTTAACCGTGGATGTACTGGTGCAATCGTAGGTTACCAACCATTCGGTGGCTTTAACATGTCTGGTACAGACTCTAAAGCTGGTGGCCCTGACTACTTAGCACTTCACATGCAAGCAAAAACTACTTCTGAAACTTTATAAGAAATAGTAGGAGAGATCTTCGCAGTATGCGAAGATCTCTTTTTTTGAAAAACTTTCTATCATGCCTTTCGAGAGGACTCCCACCTCTAAACGTAAGTGAAGGTGGTGAGGTGAATCGAAAGAAATATTTTATTTTCAAGAAAAAAGAAGAAACGTACGTTCCCTTTTTGCTATAATATCCTTAACAAGGAGGTGAATAAAATGAAAAAGGAAAATCCGTCAAACTATAAAACTCTTCAAATCTGGATTAAAAAAGGGCATCGTATGTATTCTTATTTTCAAGAATCTTGTCATAACGCTAAGAATATGTACAACACCACAAACTTTTATATACGCCAGGTGTACACTGGATTAACACAAGAAAAAGAGTTGCAGCCTTTGCAAA
>NZ_VLTE01000151.1:0-2212 GCF_007558965.1 Bacillus sp. HY001
ATTGATCGAAAAGAAGGATATCCAACGAAAATTGTATATACATTGAAAAAACTATTACATCAAACATCTCAATATCAAATCCTTGATGCTGCAGCGAAAGAAGGTATCTACCCTCTTATTGCGCAACATATACCAAAAGAGAGAAATAGTGACCGTGAGCAAGCTGTCTTTAATTTCGGTTTACATTATTCTATGTACTCTCTACACAACATTAAGAAGATGTTTAAGAATGTGCATGCACTACTGAAGCAGAAGTTTGCGGTACCAGTCACGGAAGAGTCTTATCACCGTAATTATTTAAAATACCCGGAAGAAACGTTATTTAGAAAATATGCATATGATCAAGGTGTGAATCTTCATGCATATACCGCTTTAGAAATTGAAATGCGAGAAAAATTAAAAGTGCGTGGTCATAAAGAACGCACGATCCCAAGTGATGTACGTGAATGGTTTATCGAAGCCATTGATAAGCTACCACAAGAAAAACTTCGTGTGATTGAGCTACCAAAGCAGTTTAATTTACTAGAGTTTATGCGTACCTTCGAACGTTTAGTACGTGCTGGTGTAACAATAACAGCTCCAGATCAGGTACTAACTGCAATGGAAATAAAATAATAACAACTAGCTCTCTATTTTTGAAAAAAACAAAAGTGGAGGGCTATTCGTGTTTCTTTAATTAGTAATACCTTCCTACTACTCTATTTATAAATACCAAATCGAAAGAACTTCATGTAAAATGGAGTCTTTTTTTATGCAATTCTATACAAATTTGGTTTTATCAATACATAACTCTCCACATAATACTAGAGTGTGTTCTTCTAATGTATTAAAACCTATCTCATAATACCTACAAAAAATCAAAAGGAAAATAATAATAATAGTGGATATGAGGATAAATATGATCCAATGTGGATAATATTTCCTCAATACCCCTGATAATACTACTGTCGTTCATTTTATCTAATAAAAATCATCAATAATAATGTGAGTTATGTGTAAATACTGAGTAATGTTAACAAATAAGAGCCTAATCTGGATAAAATGTGGGTAATCGAACGCTAAATACTGCTATATTTAACAAAATAAAGAAAATAAAGCCTATTTTCATAGGTGGATAAATATAAAGTGATTTGTATCAATTTCTTTCCGATTTCATGTAGAAATATATAATTCTCTTTATGCTTTTTTGTAGAATTGATAGTCTAATAATCATTGAATTTACGAATACATTTTCTACTATTTATGATTTTTTACGTTTTAATATCAAATTTTCCCTTGTGGGAGTAGATCTTTCCCCTATTTTTGATAACCTATAATAGTTTTATCTTTATTTCTTTTTAATATATAAGATATATATTTATAATAGATTTTTAATACAATTAGTATGATTGTTAATAAGATGTCCGACCTAATTGAAAATATTTGTAAATTACGTTATAATAATGATAATTAAACAGATCATTACCCTCATACAAAAGGACAAACCTATGTATCCCTACCAGGACTAGGTTTGTCCTTTTTTCATTTTAATAAACAATTTATATTGGAGGACTAAACATGGCTGTACTAAAAGATACGACTTACATAGAAATGAATACCTATAACGAAATTAGATTTTTTAAAGGGGTTCTTTCGGGATTAGTTTTTGTAGTGCCTTTTTGGAGTATTATGATAGTTTTATTTATTTGGCTTTATAAATGATAAACAACATATCCAAAAAGCAAAGGGTTGTTTGTCCGTTTGCTTTTTGGATATGCCAGCAACCGTGCGTAGCAAAGGGCGGTAGCAGGTCTTTCACTTATTTTCTGTTATAATATATCCAAAGAAATTAGGTGATTATATTGAACGAGACAATTAGCTTAGAGGAAACTTTAGAAACTTTCTCTACATATTTAAGTGAAAAAGGCCGAAAACATTCTACAATCCAACGATATGCATACGATATTAAAGATTTTTATAGATGGTTGAATGAAAATGAGTTGCTTTTACATATCAAATCATGGAATGAAATATCCGTAGATGATTATCAAGCTTATTTCTCAGTGTTAGAACACAAACGAGAATATTCTCTTAAAACAAGGCACAGGATATGGGTGGTTTTAAAGAAGTTACACATGTTTTTAGGTATAGTTAGTCCATTAGATGATATTCATCTCTCTTTAATTCCGGATCAATCACTAAATGACAATGATTTTATTACCGAATTGGAAGA
>NZ_VLTE01000015.1:0-140322 GCF_007558965.1 Bacillus sp. HY001
AGCCAAACAAACTCTTTCTTCATGGCAGGAAGTTTGGCAGAGCATGTACCATATGTCAAACCTTTTCCTGTTTCTTTGTATGCATTATCCCATAGAGACAGGAAGTGATTGAATACAAAACGAGAACAACCAATCGTTTTATTAATCAGAATCGCTTGTGCTTTATTTGGATAGATACGAAATTTATACGCTTTATTGATCATCCTTCGTTTCACCTCCATTTCGATATATATCCATTATATACCGAACGCACATTCGATTTATAGTGGGATGATTATGGAAAATTGTCCGGTAACTCTTTACATATGTCGAACAATTAAGATGACTTCCTGCCATCTCTTGTTCGAAGCCAATTCATCTCCCACCTACTCGCTGGGCTACGTCCTTCACGCTCCTTGAGGAAGGAGTCTTCTTGGCTAAATTGATAAAATAAGACGGCGGCGATACCGGAGCAGATACATTTATTATTAAACTGGTGGGTTTAGGGGGAGAGACACAGAGGTAAAGAACAAGGTTTAAGATGAAGGGTAGATTCATAGTTAGTGTAATAATGTCATTGGAAGGTCTATCTCGGTGGAGATAGGCCTCATTGTATTCATTAAATCGCCGGAAATTGTTCTTCCAAAAATGATACTTTGTATGTTTTTAGTGAGATGTTAAAGGTGAAAAGCAAGATGTCTAAAAAATACGACAAGATGTTGATTGTAGAAGTGTTTTTACGTACGTATAATGTAACAAAATAGCTTATTAAACGGGCGATTCAAGTATGTTAATAGCTTCTTCGGAAAAAGCAAAATGTATATTAGAATGGTGGTTATCCTATACATCTGTTCATAAAATTATAAAAGGTACATAGAACTGGCATCGTAACAACATAAACCGCTAAAAGGTTAGAGGAGGTATATACGGATGATATATCAAGCTATCCAGCAGTTAATTGATCGGGCTATTGAAGTTCAATTGATTGAACAAGGAGATGAAATATATACAAGGAATAAAATTCTTTCTTTACTTCGTTTAGATGACTTTGTAGTGGAAGCGTCAGCGCCCGCACCCGCAAAGAAAGCAATTGCGGAGTTATTGGAGGAGTTAATTGAATATGCTTGTACGCATAGAGTTATTGAGGCAATAATGGACGAGAAGGAGATTTTAGCAAGTGCAATTATGGATGTTTTTATGTCCAAACCGTCGGTTATCAATTCTCTATTTTATGAAAAATACGAACAAAATCCGAAGGCTGCAACAAATTACTTCTATGAATTAAGTAAAAACAGCAACTATATTCAAATGAAGCAAATTGCCAAAAATATAAATTATAAAGTACATACGGAATATGGACCCATTGATATTACAATTAATTTATCAAAACCGGAAAAAGACCCGAAACAAATTGCTAGAGAGAGAGTATTGGAAAGTACAAATTATCCAAAATGTTTACTCTGTATTGAGAATGAAGGATATAGAGGCCGAATTGGACATCCAGCACGCTCGAATCATCGTATCATTCGTATGAATCTTACAGATGAAAGCTGGTTTCTACAGTATTCACCGTATATTTACTTCAATGAACACTGCATTGTATTGTCTTCAGAACACCGTGATATGAAAATTGACCGTCAAACATTTTTACGTTTGTTAAAATTTGTAGAAAAATTCCCGCATTATTTCCTTGGTTCGAATGCAGATTTGCCAATTGTAGGAGGATCTATTCTAACACATGACCACTATCAAGGTGGTAGTTATGAATTTGCTATGGCAAATGCATCAAATGACTTCATTTTTGAACTCACTAACTTTCCAGAAATGCAATGTTCTATTATTAAATGGCCTATGTCAGTTATTCGCTTAAGAAGTAACGACATAGAACAAATAGTAAATGCAGGGGAGTACATATTAGAGAGGTGGAAGGGATATAGTGATCCATCCGTTAATATATTTGCATTTACGTATGATGTTCCACATCATACGATTACGCCGATTGCCCGCTATCGGAATAATATGTACGAATTGGACCTTGTTTTGCGAAATAATCGTACAAGTGAAGAACATCCGCTAGGTATTTTTCACCCTCATGCGGAAATACAACATATTAAAAAAGAAAATATCGGTCTAATTGAAGTAATGGGGTTAGCTGTACTACCTGCGCGTTTAAAAACAGAACTTCAGGAAGTAGAAAAATTCTTACTTAATATTCCAAGTGATATTCCAACGCCTCATATACGATGGGCAAAACAATTAAAAATCAAATATGACAATCGGATACATGAACAAAATGTACAGGAGATTATAAGAGAAGAAGTGGGGAGGAAATTTATACAGGCGCTTGAAGATGCTGGTGTTTTTAAACGAGATAACGAAGGGATATCGGCGTTTAAACGTTTTATTCAGACCTTAAATTAGGAAATGAACTTAGTAGTTATAATAATTACCAAATGACCTAATTATATGATAAGGGAGGTAATAATATGGGGAAGTGTGAGCATAAGCAACTAGAGGAATTGAAACAGATAGGTGGCCCTATATTAATGATGTGTATAAAATGTAATCAAATAATTAAAGTGTCCAAGGGATCAAGTACAAAAATAAAGTAAAAAAGAATGAAGCGTATATATTTCTAGTGTGTGAAGAACAAAATTCAAACTGAGTAAAGTTTCACTTTATAAAAAGAATAGAAAAAATAAAGAAACATCCCATATTCATATGAGATGTTTTTTAGTATGGTTCTGTCGCATGTAATACGACGTCTAATAAACCGGGAAATCTAGCATGTAAGTCATCTTCACGAATTGAAATGAAGCGCTGTGTTCCTTCAAGGCGTGTATACATAACACCGGATTCACGTAAAACCTTGAAATGGTGAGATAAAGTTGATTTTGCAATTGGAATGTTTAACGCGCCACAAGATTGTTCATTTTTCTCTAGTAGCATAGTTACAATTTGTAAACGAATTTGATCGCTAAGTGCGTATAAGACAGAAGAGAATTGAATTTCTTCGCGATTTGGATGATAGAGAGTACGCATTTTTTCACCTACTTGTATAAGTTAATATAGTTTGCACTATAACATATAAAGTGGTATATTTCTATTGTTCGAATATATTCGAACAATAGAAATATAGGGGGAGAAAAAATGAAGCATACAAAATTACAAAAGGCAGGACTACATATTTCAAAGTTGGGGTTAGGAACAAACGCTGTAGGGGGGCATAATTTATATGCTGATGTGAATGAGGAAGAAGGAAAACGATTAATAGAAGAAGCTATCCAGCAAGGGATTACATTTTTTGATACAGCGGATTCATACGGTTTCGGTAGATCAGAGGAATTGGTAGGAGAAGAATTGAAAGGAAAACGCCATGAAGTTGTACTTGCTACAAAAGGTGGAATACAGCCGTTATTAAATGGAGAGGTTTATATTAATAATGAACGAAGCTATTTAAGAAATGCTGTGGAAAATAGCTTAAGAAGATTACAAACTGATTATATTGATTTATATTATTTACATTTTACAAATCCAGAAACAAGTTACATAGATTCAATTGGAGAGCTTACTCGTCTAAAAGAAGAAGGAAAAATTCGTTCAATTGGAATATCCAACGTAAACGTAGAGCAATTAAAAGAAGCGAATCAGCACGGACAAATAGATGTTGTACAATCACCGTATAATATGTTGGATCGTACTGCTGGGGAAGAACTTTTGCCATATTGTATAGAATCAGGTATTTCATTTATTCCATACGGGCCTCTTGCCTTTGGGATACTAGGTGGAAAATATACAGAAGATTTTAAATTGAGCGAAGGAGATTGGCGTCAAAGTGTAAATCTATTTGAAGAAAATACATATAAGAGTAACTTTAAAAAAGTTGAAAAGTTAAAAGGCTTAGCTAAAGAAGTGAATCTTGAAGTATCGCATTTAGCTTTAGCGTGGCTATTAAACCAAAAAGGAATTGATACTGTTATTCCTGGTGGGAAACGAGCGGAGCAAATAAGAGAAAGTGTAAGAGCGGTGGAAGTATCATTGAATGAGAAGGTTATGAAAGAGATTGAATCTATTTTAGAAGCTTAGTTGAGAAGAGGGATACTTCCCTCTTTTTATATAAAAGGAGAGGGTTTAAATGAAAAGAGTACTAGCTGTATTCTTTATGATCATGTTTATGATAGGTACAGATACTTTCTTAATTTCACCACTTTTACCGACATTACAAAAGGTGTATCATGTTTCAACTGAGCTATCAGGATGGATGGTGAGTTCATATGCTTTAGGATACGCTGGATTTGCACTTATTGCTGGTCCTATATCAGATGGCTTAAACAGAAAAAAAGTAATGGTAATAGGAATGAGTTTTTTTGCGTTAAGTACGTTTTTATGTGGAATGGCACCGAGTTTTCTATGGATGCTAGCATTTAGATTTTTAGCAGGTGTAAGTGCAGCCTTTGTATCTCCACAAGTGTGGGCATCTATTCCGCTTCTTATAGAGAAAGAGCAAATTGTAAAGGCAATTGGAATTGCAACAGCAGGGTTATCAATCTCTCAAATTTTAGGGCTGCCAGTTGGGGCATATTTGGCAATGATACACTATACAACACCATTTTTCATTATTGGTCTATTATCAGCACTACTTGTCATTCTTATCTATGTAGTATTACCAGAAATACAACCGGTTCATATAGGTGGAAGTAAAACAAACATCTTAAAGCGTTATAAACAATTACTTACTGATTCAAAGGTTTCACTTTCTTATTTTGCATATTTTGTTTTTCAAACTGGTAATTTTGCAGCATTTTCATTCTTTGGCGTATGGCTTTCCATTCAATTTGGCTTACAAGTTCATGAAATAGGAACAGCTATGCTCGTATTAGGATTAGGAAATTTAACAGGGAATATTTTTGGTCCTAGAATCGTAAATAAAATTGGTTATAACCTTTCTTTTTATGGTGGAATTGTATTTACAGCAGTGCTATATGTATTACTTCCTCATGTAAAGAACATTATATTGGTGGAGTTATTGTTTTTTGTTTTGTTTTTTGTGACAGGAATTTTATTTGTATTAATGATGAGACACTTACAAAACATGTCTAGTGTAGCAAGAGGGACAGGAGCCGCGCTTGCAAATGCTTCTATGTATATTGGTCAAATGATTGGAGCGGCAATAGCAGGAATGTTATTTGCAGCATCTCACAATTTTATACTTATAGGTAGCTTTACTGCGTTACTATATGTAGTAGCTTTATTTCTGTTTAGAAGAAGTGAAAAGCTTATTGAGAATAGTGAAACGGGAATTGCATCATAAAGCTTGTATAAATATTTCGCAAATCAGAATTAATAAGAGTGTGAATACATGAATGTGCTTTTTATTACAGTGGTTACTTAAAGTATAGAAATAATAGAAGAAATGTATTGTAACAAAGTTATGAGGAATCCAAAAATAAAAAATCCCTATAAAGATAGGGATTTATATATCGGCATATAGTTCCTTGGAAAAGGATATACTTAGTTTAGCATATCGGACTACTTATATTTGTGAAATAGATGTGAAAGTAATGTGAAAAATAGCGTAATAAAAAGCACTGTTTTAGCTAATGAACTAAAACAGTGCTTTTTTCTTTGATTGAACAGTTGCTGCATTTTCATCATGTATGCCTGCATCTTTAATAATTCGTTGTTTAGCTATATTTAATAGATGATTTACTGCTTCACCAAAATAGTTAGCTTCGTTTTTTGTGCGGGCTTCTCGTAAACATTTATAGTTTTCTAGCAGTTCCTCTTTTTCAGTGTTTGTTAAGAAATCTTCTATTTTCTTTTTTGTCATACGAAACACCCTTTCTTCTGACAAACGACGCAATAGAAAATATTTATTGTTTATTATAGCAATAATTTTTAAAGAAAGTATAGACTAACGTCGTAATAATTTGTCAATTTCTTGAATCTTCTCATCAGCTTTCCCAATCTGTGTATTTTTAGCTTGCTCACCACCAAGCGCTTGGTGCAGTAAGAAAGTCTGACCAGAAATAGCAGTCACAATGGATACTTTTATAATTTCTTTTATTAAGGTGACATCGAATAAAACGAGTCCAAGAAGTGCAGCTAGACTACCAGTGAGAATATCAGTCAAAAAACCAAAGTGAAAAAAAGTTTTCAAACGGCGTGGAAGCAATAACTTGCCTTGGTTATTGATAAGATGGGAAACGAAACCAGTAATGCCACCAACAAGAACAGCAGTTAGCCATTGATACATTTCCATCGAATCCACTCCTTTTAGTGAATAAGATTCGATTCTTTTATATTGATTCCTTTTAATATTTCATAGAAGCATATTGAGAAAGTTTGTTTGGGTTTATTATGTATTCAATTTAATTATAACAGAAAAATCTGATATATTTCAGTCTATTATATGAAGCGGTTATTCCTTAATATGAATGTAGAAAGGGGTGCGTGAGATGAATATAGATTATCGAATAAGAAGTGTGGATGGTTATACAAAAAATATAGGGGAATTAGTAAGCATGCTGGAGCATACGAGGGCTGTAACATTACAGGAAATAAAAGATCTATCAGTTGAGCAATTAGATTTAATTATGCCGAGTGGAGGAAATTCCATTGGAGCGTTATTAAAACATATAGCAGCTATAGAAAAAGCTCATCAACTTATTTCATTTCAAGAGCGCGACTTTACAAAAGAAGAATTAGAAATATGGGAAGACGCACTGTATTTAGGGGAAGCAGGGAGAACAATCCGTGGTCATGACATACAGTATTATGTACAACTTCTGCAAAGTGTTCGAGAAGAATCATTGAAGTATTTGATTGAACAAGATGATGAATGGCTTATGTCAGAAAGAAAGTGGCCTAACGATGTAGCGTATAACCAGCACTATCTGTGGTTTCATGTGCTAGAAGATGAGATTAATCACCGTGGGCAAATTAGAATGATGAAAAATAAATTGTTTGAAAATTACGTTAAATAGAGTAGCTTTTTAAATAAATATTCCATATAATGAGAGTAATTAAAATGAGAACGGGGTGATGTATTATGGTGAAAATAACTTATATGAATAATAAACCAAATACAAAGGTGGATGGAAAGGGCGAGACTGTATAAGTTAGCGCACGATCCTTCCGCTTAGTTAAACTAGGGAGGATATCAATTTGAATCAAAATATTTTAGAATCATTCGGCTGGGATTCTTTTTTTGAGGAACAAGCTGTAGAGAACTTTGAAGTAGGACGTATTTTACTTGAGCATAAGCATATATATCGAATTATTTGTAATGATGGTGAATATATGGCAGAGCTGTCTGGAAAGTTTCGACATGAAGCAGTAACGAAGGGAGATTATCCAGCGGTTGGTGATTGGGTGTATATAAAGAAAATAGAGAATGAAAAGAAAGCAATTATTCATCGTATTTTTCCGAGAAGAAGTTCTTTTTCTAGACAAGAGGCTGGTACTCGAATGGAAGAACAAGTAATAGCAGCAAATGTAGATTATCTATTTTTAGTGAATGCACTTAATCATGATTTCAATGTAAGAAGAATGGAACGTTATTTACTATTAGCGTATGAAAGTGGTGCAATGCCTGTTATTGTTTTAACAAAGAGTAGCTTATGTGAAGATGTGGAACAGAAAATTGTAGAAACGGAAGCCGTGGCAATGGGTGTTCCGATCTTCATCGTTGATAGTTTAGAACATACTGGCATTGATTCGTTGCAGCAATTTGTTTCTTCAGGAAAAACAATTGCTCTAGTCGGATCATCCGGGGTTGGAAAATCGACTTTGCTAAATGCTCTTATAGGAATTGAAGTAGCAAAAACGGGAGATATTCGTGAGGAAGATAGTAAAGGAAGGCATACGACAACTCATCGTGAATTGTTCCGATTACCGAGTGGTAGTTTAGTTATTGATACTCCGGGTATGAGGGAACTGCAGCTTTGGGAAGGTAGCGATGCAATTCAAACAACATTTTCTGATATTGAAGAATTAGCAAAAACGTGCCGTTTTAGGGACTGTAAGCATGAAAATGAGCCAGGATGCGCAGTGCATCATGCAATTGATAACGGAATTATTACGATAAATCGTTTGCAAAGCTATAAAAAATTACAAAAAGAACTGGCGTATTTTATGAGAAAACAAGATGCTGTTCTTGCAAGAGCAGAGCGTGATAAGTGGAAGAAGATTTCTAAGCAGCATAAAAAAATGTAAAAAACCAAAGGGTGGTTCCCTTTGGTTTTTTGCTTTTGTAAATTTTATAATAATATTATTCATATATATGGACAAAGAGAAATTAATTGTTTAAACTTTACAAAGTATTCATCATAATAGGTTATGAAAATAATAATTCGGGAATGGGAAATATTTATAATTCACTAGATTTAACTTTTGAAATTGAAAAGCAGGAGGTTTGTAATGGGTAGACTATTAAATTGGTTTCGTGATATGAAAGTAGCAAAAAAACTACTAATTTCATTTTTTGTCATTTTAATTGCGGCTGTCTCTATTATCGGAGGCATGTCTTATCAAACGGCTAAAAAGAATTTTGAATCACAAATTACGAGCAGTGCTCACGACAATATAAAAATATTAGATAATTTAATCAATCAAATGATTGATGCAAAATTTAATGATGTGAATAATTTTGCACGGGTGATTCAAGGTAATATGTATCAAGGGGATAATCAAGATGAATTAAGAAAGATGTTATCTCAATATATCAATTTAAATAAAGATGTTGAACAAGTATACGTTGCTGGGAATGATAAGAAATTTGTGCAAGAACCAAATATACAAATGGCAGCAGACTATGATCCAACAGAACGTTCTTGGTATAAAGATGCAGTCGCAAAACAAGGTGGTATTGTAATTACTGAGCCGTATAAGGCGCAAGGAAATGGACATATTGTCGTAACGATTGCAAAACAAGCAGAAGATAAAAACGGTGTTGTAGCGATAGATTTAAGTTTAGATAATTTATTAAAAACAACAAAGTTAATCAATATTGGTAAAAAAGGGTATGCTTTCATCTTAGATGGAAAACAAAAAATAATTGCACATCCTCAAGAAAAATCAGGAGAAAAAGCAGCTGATTCTTGGGCGAAGAAAATTTATGAAGATAATCATGGCGCTTTTTCATATACGTATGACGGTAGTGAAAAGCAAATGGTATTTGCTACAAATGTAAAAACAGGTTGGAAAATCGGTGGGACGATGTACTCAAATGAAGTAATTGAAGCTGCTCAACCTGTATTTTATAATATGTTAATTGTTATGTTCATTTCATTAGTTATAGGCGGAGCACTTATTTATTTTGTGACACTTTCTATAACGAAGCCATTAAAAAGATTAGTTACTACTTCTAAAGAAATAAGTGAGGGAGATTTAACGCAAACAATCGAAATTCATTCTAATGATGAGATTGGCCAACTTGCAAAAGGATTCAATGAGATGACAGATGCATTGCGAACGTTAATTGGAAGAATTAATACTTCGGCTGGACATGTTGCAGCAGCATCAGAAGAGCTAACGGCAAGTGTAAGACAAGCGAGTGAAGCGACTGAGCAAATTACAATGGCCATGGATGAAATATCGAGCGGGGCAACAACACAAACGACAAGTGTAGAAAATGGTGCAATGTTACTATTTGATGTAACAGAAGGAATTCAGCATGTAGCAAATAGTTCATCATCAATTAATACAGCTTCTGCTCATACTCGTGAAAAAGCAGAAGATGGCGGGGAACTAGTAGGAAAAACAGTAAATCAAATGCAGTCTATTGCAGAATCTGTTTCGCAATCAGATGAAGTTATACAGTTATTAAATAATAAATCAAAACAAATTGGTGACATACTAGAAGTAATTCAAAATATTGCAGATCAAACAAATCTTCTAGCTTTAAATGCGGCAATTGAAGCTGCAAGAGCAGGAGAGCATGGAAGAGGATTTGCAATCGTTGCAGATGAAGTACGTAAATTGGCGGAGAAGTCTAGCGTATCTTCTAGTGAAATTAGTAAATTAATATGTGAAATACAAGATGACATGAATAAGACGGTAAAATCTATGGGTCATGTAAATGAAGAAGTTCAATCTGGACTTGTTATTGCGAATGAAACGAAGCAAAACTTTACTGAGATTTTACAATCTACAAATGAAATTGCAGATCAAATTAAAACGATGGTCGAAACGGCTAATGGGATGTCAAAAGGTGCAAATGAAGTATCTATTTCAGTAGGTCAAATTGCAATGACAGCACAGAATAATGCGACGAGTACTCAAAACGTTGCAGCATCAGCAGAAGAACAACTAGCGTCCATTGAGGAGATTAGTTCGGCGGCTGGTACATTATCTCAAATGGCTGAAGAGTTACAAGGGCTAATTGAAAGGTTTAAAGTTTAACAGAGGACAGACTATCTCAAAATAGCAGTATGCTATTGGAGTAGTCTGTTTTTATTATGTAATATGGAATGAGATAAAGAGTATCTTTATAATATTTAAAGGTATATTTTGTGTTAAATTTGTCGAAAAATAGAGGTATTTCTTAATTTTGTGTATAATTATAATCATATAGAATGCAAATAAAGGAGATTACTATGGGAGTTTATTGGGGTACCAAAAGACATTCTTGGCTTAGTTATGTCTCATTTTGGTTAAGTATTTCATTTTTTATTGTTTTTCTAATTGAAGTGTTTATTTTAAAAACACTTTCGAATAGTTCGGTGCAAATTGTTAAATATTTTTATTTTATACTTGTACCAGTAAATATCTTTCTTAGCTTAAAGTTACTCTTTAAGAAGAATGAAAAGAAAGCATTACCTATTTTTAGTTTCATCGTATCATTATTATTTACAATTTTAATACTAGTATTAGCGTTAGCAGCTACTGGGAAATTCTTTTAAGGAGAGTGTTATAAGACACTCTTCTTTTTTTGTTATTGTAAGAAAATACTAAGTGAAAGATGGACAAAGAGTGCATTTCATTAAGTTTGATATGATTTCAATACTTTAGAAGAATAGTAAATAATGAAATAAGAGACGATCCATATAATAATGAAGAGAATCAGGTGTTTTACATACAGTTATGAAGCAAATGAATACGGTAAGAACGGCGATATATGGTACAATACATATGGATAGTGATAGAGATAAAGGGTATATAAAATACTCATCGTTTTTTAGTAAGAGAGGGGTTATCTTATGCTATACGAGGATTTGATGACATTATTTCAAGCTGCTCCGAAAGAAGAAGGTAGAGGCGGCTGGAAATATATAATCCAGGAACGAAATGATAAATATGAAATTGTTGATGAAATGTTGAAAAATCAAATGAGTGTTGAATTGTATTTTAATGAATATGATGAGGTGAAAATCACTTTATATAAAGATGGAATGCCTATTTCTACTATGCAAAGAATTGCGATTTCAAAAGTGGAATTAGACGAAGAGGAAGAAGGGATTCAATTCGTTTTAGAACGTATGCCTAGTCGGATGATTCGCTTGCAATTAAAGCCATATTTAGCACTCGAAATGGGTCCATACTGGGAAGTGTGTGATGATTGTGAATGAACATAAAAGGAGCATCCAATAACATGGATGCTTCTTTTATGTTTTTTGAAGTTGTTTAAAAGCAATAATTGGGAGTAAAATGATGCTGACCCATCCAATTATAGGATATAGAATGTGGAGTAATTCACTGTAACCAATGTAACTAAAGCAATAACTAATTAGTAAAATAAAGAAAATAATATTGTTACTTTTCCAACTGGTGATGGATTGCATTTGTTTTGTCATTCCGAACACATTGCCAACTAAAGTTGTGAACACTTCACCGAAAATGATAAGAACAAAGAAAAAGTGAAAAGTTGCATTGAATTTTCTTATGACTTCAGCCATTGGGATATTATATTGATAAAATTGATCGACTGATAAGATAGCTAAATGGCTACATAATAAAATTAAAGATAGTCCTGCACCACCTAAAATACCGCCCCATAAAATAGCCTTTCGATCTTTTACTTCACTGGCTAACGGGACGAGAACGCTTTGGGCGAGCGAAAGATTTAAGGCGACATATGTAATAGGACTAGTAATCCACTTCATATTCCAGCTTTCTGCAGGAATAGTGCTACTAAGAGGAGTTGTACCGTGAAAAAAAGTTGTAATAGCAAGTCCGATAATAAAAATCATCATAATAGGTACGACAAGTGTATTAACTTCAAAAACCCCTTGTAATCCGCGACTACCTATAATGAGACAGGCGATCACTGTAATGAAAATACCGAGTTGTCTTGGTAAACGAAGTTGCTCTTCAAATACCGCTCCAGCTCCTGATAACATTACGCTAGTTACACCAAATAATACGAGTAATAATAGTGTATTTACAACATTTCCAACTACATCTCCAAATAAATATTTGTTAAATTCTTGCGCTGAAAATGCACCGATTTGTGATGAAAGTAACATCATCTTTGTGCCAAGCCAAATAAAAAAAAATCCACTTACACATATGCCAATTGTTCCATAAAATCCGTTCACTGTAAAAAATTCAACAATTTCTCGTCCAGTAGCAAATCCAGCTCCAACGACTGTTCCAATATAAGTAGCAGCGACTTTCTTTGCTACTTGCCATTGTTGATTGTCCATGTTATCCCTCTTTCTACTACGATGAGCTTGATTTACTATTATGCATATGTATGAGCTTGGACAATTAGACGTATGAAGTGTTTGAAAACATACATGAATTAAAAGATATTAGGGAAGTATTAAAGGTGTTAAAACTTTGTTACATATGAGCCAATCTTTCGAAAGGAAAGGAAATGTATGGTAACATGTAACTAGGTTATTAAAAGATAAACATTATGAAATGATAAGAGGAGTGGATTGTATGAGTACGAAAACAAATGTTGTTGAAGTATTAAACAAGCAGGTAGCAAACTGGAATGTGTTATATGTGAAATTACATAATTATCACTGGTATGTGACAGGACCACACTTCTTTACATTACATGAGAAATTTGAAGAGTTTTACAATGAAGCTGGAACAAATATTGATGAATTAGCAGAACGTATTTTAGCTTTGGAAGGTAAACCGCTAGCGACAATGAAAGAATATCTTGCAACATCTAGTGTGAATGAAGGGACAAGCAAGGAATCTGCAGAAGAAATGGTGCAAACATTAGTGAATGATTACTCTGCACTTATTCAAGAATTAAAAGAAGGTATGGAAGTTGCTGGTGAAGCTGGTGATGAAACCTCAGCGGACATGCTATTAGCAATTCATACAACATTAGAACAACATGTTTGGATGTTAAGTGCGTTCTTAAAATAAATATAAGTATATAAAGAAAAAGTCATTGAAAAATTCTTTCAATGGCTTTTTTTGTAATTTTTCAGTTTTCTTTTATGCTATAATATAGTAAAAAGGAGGCGATGCGATGTTTCGCTTTTTCAGAACTGGAAAAGAAGAGCGTGAAATTACGAAGGATGAATTAGAACAAGCGATGGCTAAGTTTCTAGAAACGAATGCTAATATCGTTTATACAGTATTAGTAAATGATGATTATACAGTAAATTATGATTTGTTAAAGCCGTATTTACCTGCATTTCCAACAAATAGTTTTCTTATTACGAAGGAAACGCTTGAGGTATTTGAACATACAGAAGAAAATCTAAACCTAGTTAAAGAAATTGATATCGTACAAAAAGCAGTAGATCAATACGTAACAGAAAAAGAAATGTTTCCAATTGTTGAAGGTAGTGAAGATCGCCTAATATGCGGGATGAAATTAGGACCGTATTTAAATCGTATATTAAAAAGAGATTTATATATTTCAGAAAAACATTATTTAGTTTCAAGTAAACCAGACAGAAAAAAACAAAAGAGTGGGTAGATGTATTGAGAACAACAATAAATATATTGTTGTCTTTTTTTGGTTATTAAAATATTAATTTTTCAGTCTATTTAATTTTATAATAAACTTATTCGACGAAGAAGTGTAATGATTAAGTATTGTTTGCGTGAGTTATATACAGTGATTATATAATGGTACAAAGGTTTGAAAGATAAATAGGATAAAAGGTTACGGGGGAATTGGGGTATGAAAAATAATACGACTTACATTCAATTATTAAATGAAACGTTACATCGTTACGCAAATAAAGGGAGTTTGGAAGCGTACACTTATATAATGGAGCATGCGAAAGGCATAGTGGGAAATGAGGCGCAAATATATAATTTCAAATATGCACTAGCGGGTGCAGCAGGGCTTGAAGAAGAAGCGATGCATGTAATGAAGGAAGCCATTATAGAAAAGGGTTTTTGGTATGGAAATGAATATTTAATGACCGACGACGATTTAAAACCACTACATAAATTTGAAGAGTTTCATAAAATGGTTCAATTATGTAAAGAAAGAGAAGAATTAGCAAAGAAAACAGAACGAGCAGACGTGAAATGTATTGAAGGTAAGAAAAAAGAAAAACTATTTATTGCAATGCACGGAGATCAAGAAAATATAGGAATAGTAGAACCATATTGGAAATCTGTTTTGGATCAAGATTATACGTTGGCTTTACCACAATCTTCGCAAATTCAGTTTTCAGATGGATTTGTTTGGGATGATATACATAGAGGAAAAGAGGAATTAAAAGAGCATTACGTTACGTTTACAGAAAATCATACAGTAGAAAATGTAATAATTGGTGGTTTTTCTGCTGGCGCAAGAGTAGCTTTGTATACGATTTTACAAAAAGATATAGAGGTAGATGGTTTTATTTTTGTAGCGCCGTGGCTTCCAGAGATTGAAGAATGGAATGAGTTGTTGGAAGTGCTACAAGATAAAAATATCAAGGGGTATATAGTGTGCGGAGATCAAGATGAAGATTGTTTCGAATGTACGCAGCAAATTGTACGATTATTAAGAGATAAGAATATAGAACATAAGTATAAAGTTGTACCCAATTTAAATCATGATTATCCTGAGGATTTTGAAGAGCTATTAAAAGAAGCTATTGCATATATAAACGACAAAAGTAATAAGTAGTAAGAAAGGGAGATGCATCATAATTGATGTATTTCCCTTTTATCATTATAAATGAAAAGCATTTGCTAGTAAGCGATAAGAATTCAATTTATCTTCAAATCGATGAGTAATTGTAACAATCATAAATTCGTCAGTATTGTACGCTTTGCTTAAGTTTACGATTTGTTCTTTCACAGAAGATGGATCACCGACGATCATACGTTGACGATTTTCTTTTATACGGAATAGATCATAAGCGCTGTATGAATAGTTTTGTGCAGTTTCGATAGAAGGAGTACCAGTTGTACGCTTTCCTTGTTCTAGTAATAAGATTGATAAATCTAAACTAGAAGCAATTTTTTCCGCCTCTTCATTCGTTTCTCCGCAAATAACAAAAATAGAGACGATTGATTTTGGTTTGTCTCCTAGATAGGAAGGTTGGAATTGTTCCTGATAAGCCTTCATTACTTCAGGGCCACCGTATCCATTAATAAACTGTGCGAATGCAAAAGAAGCACCTTGTTTTGCAGCAATCATAGCACTCTCTCCGCTAGAACCGAGCAACCACATCTCAGGAGATGTTGGAATGACAGGGGTAGCCTTTAAATTTGCATAATGATGGTTTTCTGGTACTTGATCATGTAAGTACATTGCAACATCTGCAATTTGTTCTGGATATTGATCCAGTGAGACCATTTTGCCTTCTTGTAGTGCGCGAGTAGCAATTGGCATACCACCAGGTGCTCTGCCGACACCAAGGTCAATACGATTTGGATAAAGAGCTTCTAAAACGCGGAAATTCTCAGCAACTTTATACGGGCTATAGTGCGGTAACATAACACCACCTGATCCAACTCTCATACGATCCGTTTTTGCAGCAATATGAGAAATAAGTATTTCAGGACTTGAACCAGCAAGGCTGACGGAATTATGATGCTCAGATACCCAAAAACGTGTGAATCCTAATTTTTCAACTTCTTGTGCAAGTGTAACTGTATGAGAAAAAGCTTGGGCTGCTGTACTACCATCTGAAATAGGTGATTGGTCTAATACACTTAATTTGATCATAGAATATACCTCTCAATCTTAATGTACATCCTATTATATATTTACTTACGAAAAATGCGTAATAAAATGCTCAAAATAAGAAGTGGATACATCCTATATCTACTTCTAACGAGAAAAGCCCCGTTCATAATGATTCATTTCGACTAAGTCTAAAATATATTCATAGTTATCAATCTCAAGATTTAATTGTTCACGCTCTTTTTTAGATAGATGCTTACTACTAAGTTTGTTGCATAGTTGTTGTTTCTTTCCTTCTAAATACTTCTTTGTATCGTGGTAGTCGTAAGTTTGTTTCATTTTCAACCACTCCTTTTTGCTGTTGCTATATTATACGAAGCGTGAAGATATGTGAGAGCTATCTCTTATGTACTTTTAGTGAATATTCCACTTGCTATGTTGTTATGTTTATAGGAATTTATGAATAAAATGCACTAAACCACTAATGCCCATAAAAGCCCGATTGGTTCAACTAATAATCAGTAGGGGAAGAGCCCCCCACTGATTATAGTTTCACTTTATGAAGTAAGGGGTGGAATTGTGCAGAAAGATATAATGTATAACACTGAGATGGATGAAGTGTTGAAAGTTATAAATAAAGGATTAAAGAAGACGACGCGCCCGAAGCAAATTATTGTAGTAGGCGCAGGCATGGCTGGATTAGTTTCGGCATCTTTATTAAAAGCTGCAGGACATGAAGTAAAGATTTTTGAAGCAAACAACCGAGTAGGTGGCCGTATAGAGACGGTTAGAATGGAAGATACCGGATTATATTTGGATGTAGGGGCAATGAGAATTCCATATTCGCACACATTAACGATGGCATATATAAGAAAATTTGGGCTACAGGTAAGCCCTTTTATTAATAGGAATGAGACGGATATTATTTACGTAAATGGACGGAAAACGACATTAAAACAATATGAAAAAGACCCAAGTATATTAAAGTATCCTGTGGAAATGAATGAAGTCGGGAAAACGTCTGAGGAGCTATTATTGTTAGCGGTACAGCCAATTATAAATTTTATAAAAAAGAACCCAGAGAAAAATTGGGATATTGTAGTAAAGGATTTTGGGAGATACTCGACAGGGCAATTTTTAAAGTATCATCCTTATCAATATAATACTTACTTTTCACCAGTAACAATTGAGATGATCGGTGTTTTATTAGATTTAGAAGGTTTTTTAGAAAGGTCATTTGTAGAGACGTTACGCTTTTTATATATTATGCAAGAGGAGAGTGGATTTTGTGAAATTGTGGGAGGGAATGATAGATTACCAAAGTCCTTTTTACCACAATTAGAAGAAAATATTATATATAATCAAAAATTAATGAAGCTGCATCAGCATGAAAACGGTGTGACAGCTTTTTATCGAAACGAGGAAACCTTTGAATATAGTAGTATTACAGGGGATTTAGTTATTATTACAATTCCATTTTCGACAATGCGCTTTGTGGAAGTAGATCCATTTGATTCTATATCTCATGAAAAATGGAAAGCAATTCGTGAATTGCATTATATGCCAGCAACGAAAATAGGAATGCAATTTAAAAGTCGATTTTGGGAAGAACAAGGACAATTAGGTGGCAGGATTATAACGGATTTGCCAATTCGTTATGCCTATTATCCAAGTCACGGAATTGGAGAGAAAGGACCTGCTATGATGTTAGGCAGCTATACATGGTCTTATGATGCGTTGTTATGGGATGGGTTATCAAAGGGAGATCGTATTTATTACGCATTACACAATTTGGCAACGATATTAGGTGGTCAAGTATATGATGAATTCATGTCTGGAATATCAAAAAGTTGGACATTGGATCCATATGCACTTGGAGGATTTGCGCTATTTCAGGCTGGTCAAGAATCTGAACTACAACCAGCAATTATAAAACCAGAGGGGAGATTATATTTTGCAGGTGATCATACAACGTTATATCACGGATGGATACAAGGTGCGATTGAATCGGGCGTCCGTGTTGCGGTAGAGGTGAATGATTAAAATGTATAAAATTCAGAAATTTCTTTACTGTATAGTTTGAGATGGATATTATTATATATAAAAGAATTAAAAGGAGTGTTGAAAGTGAATCCGTTATTATTCGATTTTCCTTCTGAATTTTATACTGAAAGGCTATTTATTCGAATGCCGAAACCAGGTGACGGTAAAGCTGTATACGATGCAATTGGAGCTTCTATGCAAGAATTAAAACCATGGATGGTTTTTGCGCAAAAAGAGCAAACAGAGGAAGAAGTAGAAGTGAGTATTAGAAAATCACATATTCAATTTTTACAGCGTGAGGATTTAAGATTACTAGTTTTTTCGAAAGAAACAGGTGAATTTATTGCATCCGCTGGATTACATCGTATTAATTGGGATATACCTCAATTTGAAATTGGATATTGGATTGATTCAAGGTTTAGTGGAAAAGGCTATATGGTAGAGGCTGCAAAGGGTATAACGAATTATGCTTTTTCTGAGCTAAAAGCAAATCGCGTAGAAATTCGATGTGATTCTTTAAATAAGAAGAGTAGGGCTATACCTGAGAAATTAGGCTTTAAGTTAGAGGGTACATTGGAAAGTGCGAGTGTAGCGGTAGATGGAAATGGATTAAGGGATATGTGTGTATTTGCCATGACAAGAAATACATATGAAAAAGAAGAGCTGTAAAGAAACAGCTCTTCTTTTTCTGTATTATGGTACAGGATGTCCATTAGAGCTTTCGAAAATTGTAAACCATTGTTGACGATCTAAATTGACTTTTGTAGAAAGAGCGGCTGTTTTAACACGATCTAATTTACCAGATCCAACGATTGGCATCATATTAGCTGGATGAGCAAGTAGCCATGCATACATAACTGTATCGATGCTAGTAACACCTAGTTCAGTAGCAACCTTCTGTAAAGTTTCACGTACACGTACGGCACGTTCTGATTGACCAGTAAAGATTTCTCCGCCAGCAAGAGGCGACCAAATCATAGGATTGATTCGTTTTTCTTGGCATAGATCAATTGTTCCTTTTTCGAAATGCTCAAGATGCATCGCAGATACTTCAATTTGATTTGTAAGGAGCGGGAAATCTAAATAGGAACTTAACATATTAAACTGTGAAGGTAAAAAGTTAGATACACCGAAGTGGCGGACTTTGCCTTCTTGTTTTAAACGCGAGAACGCTTCTGCTACTTCATTTGGATCCATAAATGGATCAGGGCGATGAATGAGCAATACATCAATATAATCTGTATGTAAGTTTTGTAATGAGTCTTCCGCGCTTTTTATTATATGTTTAGCACTCGTATTGTAGTGAGCAACATATCGCTCTGGAAATTTCGGTGATGGGGGAGCGATTCCACATTTTGTGACAATTTGCATATCTTCGCGTAAGGAAGGCTTGAGTTGTAACGCTTCTCCAAATAATCCTTCACACGTATAGCCACCATAAATATCGGCGTGATCGAAAGTAGTAATTCCCATCTCCATACAAGCTTCAATGAAAGAAAGTAACTCTTGCTTTGTCATATTCCATTCTGCTAAACGCCAAAAACCTTGAATAACACGAGAAAATTCTAGTGTTTCGGCCATTTGAACTCGTTCCATTATAAGTACCCCCTTGAGGAATAAAAATTTTTTTGAAAAGGCTTTCTTGCTATGTATTATTATATAGTTACAGTGTCGTACATACAATAAATATGTTTTGCTACAAAAACGATTTTCTCTATATGCTATAATGTAGAAACATATAGCTATAAGGAGATGTAAGGAATGATTCCAGTAACAATATTAACTGGTTTTCTTGGATCAGGGAAAACGACATTATTAAATCGCATTTTATCAGAGAATCACGGTCAGAAATTAGCAGTGATTGTAAATGAAATAGGGCAAATTGGTATTGATAATCAGTTGATTATGAATGTCGAAGAAGAGATTATGGAGATGACGAATGGATGTTTATGTTGTACTGTACGTGAAGATTTACTCGTCGCTTTAAAACAATTACTGGACGTAAAAGCAGAAGGGAAAATGGATTTTGATGGATTAGTAATTGAAACGACTGGTCTTGCAAATCCAGGTCCGATTATTCAAACATTCTTTTTAGATCCTGTTATTCAATCTGCATACCAAATAAACGGTGTTGTAACAGTAGTAGATAGTTATCATATACATAAACATTTTGAAAAAGGACTAGAAGCAAAGGAACAAATTGCATTTGCTGATGTCGTTTTAGTAAATAAATTAGATTTAGTGGATGAAAGTGAAAAGGAAAATCTCTTGCAGGAACTGCAAGGTATTAACCCAACTGCAAAGTTAATTGAGGCGACTAACTGTGATGTGGATATTCAATCGTTACTACAAATTCAGACGTTTAAAACGAAAGATACGTTACAAATTTATCCTCATACAGAGCATAATCATCTAGAAGGTGTAAAATCGTTTGTACTGCGTGAAGAACGTCCGTTAGATTTACAAAAACTAAATGAATGGATGTCAGCTGTCGTTCAAGAACTAGGTGAATATTTATATCGCTACAAAGGAATTTTATCGATTGATGGAGTAAATAAACGTATCGTTTTCCAAGGTGTGCATACACTGTTTGCTGCATCATACGATAGAGAGTGGCAAGAGGGCGAAGAACGAGTAAGTGAAGTCGTGTTTATCGGAAAAGATATTAATAAAGAATGGTTCCAAGAACATTTTGAGGAGTGTGTGAAATAAGTCTGCATATATTGCAGGCTTATTTTTTGGAATTAACTAAGTACTCTATGGAAAAATGCTAGATTGCAAAAAACGAAGGATAATAAAAAGCCCGTTTTCACAGGCTTGTATGTTCATCTAATAGTAACTCCATTACAACACCTACAACTGGGCCTTCGTCATCAATATCGCCATTTAAGCGGAAGCCAAATGACTCGTATAATCCCATTGCGAGTTTGTTGTCTGGATGTAAACTTAAATAAATTATTTTACATTCAAATTTATCTTGTAAGAATTGAATGAGTATGCGAAGGAAACGTTTTGCGTATCCTTTTCCTTGATATTGCTCGTCAATCATAAAGCGATCTAACCATACGCTTTTACGTTTTTCCCAATACCATCCGTACATTGCATATCCTACAAGTGTTTCTCCATCGTATAAACCTACTGACGTTCCGTTTCCTTCAAATAATGATTCTGCTAGAGAAAACGCATTGCTTTCAATAAATTGCTGCTGGTCTTTTGCGACGTTTAAAGCAGCTACCGAACGCCAATTTTTTTCTGTTACTTCACAAATGTGAAGAGTCATAATTCCAACTCACCTTCTAAATTAATATAGCATAAAAGCTAATATGGATAATTTTACTTGTTATTTTGGTCAAGTCAAGTAAGAACAAGTAAAAAAGAAGCTGCATGACATATGCAGCTTCTTTAAAAAAATGATTAGTTAGTAGCTTCTTTCAATGTGTTTACGTTTTCTTCCATTAAAGTGAAGTAATCTTTATTGTTCTTCGCATCATTTTCAGAAATAGTAGCAAGATGATTTAAGCGTAAAATTTTTGTACCCGTTTCTTTTTGAATGACAGATGCTACTTTTGGAGTAGAAAAAGTTTCAAATAAAATATATTGTAGATTATGTTCTTTTACTGTTTTTGTAATTTCAGCAAGCTGTTTTTGAGATGGTTCATCAGAAGCTGAAATACCCGCGATAGCAATTTGTTTTAGGCCATAGCGTTGTTCCCAGTAACCATAAGCCGCATGAGAAACTAAAATATCTTTCGTTTTTGCATTCGCAACAGCTGCTTTAAATTGATCATCTAAATCAGTGAATTTTGTTTGAAGTGCTGCGAAGTTTTTTTCGAACTCTTGTTTATGGTCAGGTTGTAATTCTACAAGTGCATTTTTAATTTTTTCTGCCTGTTTCATTGCTAAAGTAGGATCTAACCAAATGTGCGGGTCTTTATCGTGATGATGTTCATCCTCTTTATGGCCGTCTCCGTGATCATGATGCTCTTCTTCTGTAGAAGTACGCAGTTCAATACCTTTTGATGCATTTACAATTTTAACATTTTCTTTTTGCAATGCTTTTTCCATTTTTTCAGCAAATGGTTCTAATTCAGCACCGTTATAAACGAATAAATCGGCTTTTGCAACTTGTACGGTTTGTTTTTGACTTGGTTCAAATGTATGAGAATCTGCACCAGGCGGGTAAATCGCTTCAACAGTTACATAGTCGCCACCAATTTTTTTTGCGAAATCAGCAAGAGGAAAAATAGTTGTATAAACAGTTAGTTTTCCATCTTTCTTGGCCTTGCCTTCTTTTTTATTTGAGCAGCCAGTAAAAATTAAAGTGAAAATAAGTAAGAATGAAAATATAGTCAATCTTTTAGGCATGAAGTTCTCCTCTTTTCTTTTTTACGGATATATTTTCCCCAATTATAGAAGAAAAATATCATTTTAATACAAAACGGAATAATTACGTTTTAGTTTGCGAACTTAGTATAATACATCTTTTATAAAGTTGCAATAAATAATAATCATTCCGATTTGATTTTGTTATAAAGTTGTCAAATATAGAGGTGTTATTTTTGCGAATACATGCATATGTGACAACGCTGTGTTCATATATATGAAAGGAGGGTGTAGAGGGGGATGAGTGTTTGGGTTACTTAATGGAAGCTATTTTATTGATATTAGCGGTAGTATTCCCATTAGCCTTAGTCTTAATTTTTTTAAGAAGATTAATAAGTAATTTAGGAGATGCATCAACAGTCACAAAATTACGAGAGAACGATGAGAAAAAAGAGTGAGTAAAGCACTATGCGTACGCATAGTGCTTTACTTGTGGTAAAATGAGAGAAGGAAACTCCTAAAAGTTGTATTTTGCTGAAGGAGAGAAAAGTAAAATAAGAGGTATATGCATATATGAATAAGCGAACAGCGTTAGTACTTGGTGCAAGTGGTTTAGTTGGACAAGAGATAACGCGTCTATTACTTGAATCAGATTACTACGATTCGGTTACTATTTTTGTAAGAGAACCAATACAATGGCAACATGAAAAGTTACAGCAAAAGCAAGTAGATTTTTCAATGTTAGAGGAATATAAAGAGTTTTTTGCTGTAGATGATGTATTTAGTTGTCTAGGAACAACGATCAAAAAAGCAAAAACAAAGGCAAATTTCAAAAAGGTAGATTATGAATATACGTTAAGAGCTGCTTGTTTAGCTGAAAAACAAGGGGTGCAAAATTTCTTAGTTGTGTCCTCGATGGGAGCAAATCCTAAATCATTTTTCTTTTATTCGCAAGTTAAAGGGAAAATGGAAGAGGAATTACAAAAATTAGTTATTGGTGGTATTCACATTTTTAGGCCGTCATTATTAGTAGGAAATCGACAAGAATTTCGTTTTGGAGAACGAATGGCTGAAAAGTTATCTCGTATGATTCCATTTATATTTAAAGGGGCTTTCAAAAAATATAAACCAATTTCAGCGAAAGATGTGGCGAAAGGGATGTATATCACTGCATTGCGAGAAGAAACGGGTATCTATTTTTATAACTCAAATGAAATTACAACGATAGAATAACAAACGAGAAGAATGATATGTACTAGTCCATACTTTTTGAGGGTTTGCAAAAGGAGGATATACGAATGAGTAAAAAACTTGCAAAATGGAATTCAGCAAGTTTTTTACGAAGAAGCATGGTATCCACCTATAACAGACGCGTTAAAGGATCTTACCGCTGCACAAGCGTGTTGGCAACCAGAAGGAAGGGCTAGTAATACAATTTGGGAAAATGTAAACCATTTACTTACTTTTAAAGAACGCCTGCTTGCCCGCTTACACGAAGATGAAACATTTGTTGCACCACAAAATAATGATGAAACGTTTGTCCAAGGAGGATGTAATGATGAAGATGCTTGGCAACAAACAGTGTTGCGAACAATTCAAGTGCATGATGCTTTACAATCTGTATTAGTATCCCTTCAAGAAGCAGAACTAGATCGACTTATCCCTTCTCTTCCGATTTGGCAACAATATCAGAACATTCTTTTGCACGATGCTTATCATACAGGACAAATTGTACAAATTCGCAAGCTTCAAGGTTCATGGCCAGCGCATCGTTCCTATTTATAAACGAAACAAACGAATTTAAAACAGTATACTATTATAATAAAAAACAATTTCCTACTTAATTTGAGAAATTGTTTTTTTATTACTTCAGTTGTGATCCATATTATTGAATGTGGATTGTAACCTTGTCGCATATTTAGAGTGTGAATATGCTTGTTTTGTTCATTGAGTTTAATTGTTTTTATATAACGTTATTTAAGTGTATAGCTGCATGTAGTGAGAATAAGGAGATAAAAAATAGGCGTATCAAGCAAAATGTTGATACACCTTAAAATGATATTATAAAATAACATACATTGTCTTGTAGTATACTTTTAATTTCTCTGTAAGTAGTCGTACATAATATTCTCGGTTTTATCCCGCTTTAATGGGCAGTAAGACCCCCACTGATTAAAGTTTCACTTTATTTATTCGTTTGGATTTTCCCTGGTGCTCGCTTGTATTGGTATGGTTCTTGTAACTCAAAGCCAAGTTCATTGGCGGCTATTCTTGGGAAGTAAGGATTACGAAGTAACTCACGTCCGATAAAAATTAAATCTGCTTCGTTATTATTTAAAATTTGTTCTGCTTGTGCCCCGGTCGTAATTAATCCAACAGCACCAGTTGCAATGTTAACATGCTCTTTAATATGTTTCGCATATTGTACTTGATACCCGGGATATACATCGATGTGTGCCGGTACAACAGCCCCAGAACTACAGTCGATTACATCTACCCCTTGTTCTTTCATCCATTTTGTATACTGAACGTAATCTTGAACTGTTAACCCATCAGGATGATAGTCATTTGCTGAAATACGAACGAATAACGGTCCGTTCCAAACTTCATTTATTGAGTCAATAATTTCACGTAAGAAACGATAGCGATTTTCAGGTGAGCCCCCATATTCATCAGTCCGCTTATTAGAAAGTGGAGAAAGAAATTCATTAATAAGATAACCGTGAGCACCATGTATTTCAATAACGTCAAATCCAGCTTGTTTTGATCGTATTGTAGCTTGCTGAAAAGCGAATATAGTATTTTTTATTTGCTGTGTATTCATTTCTACTGGTATTTTCATTGTTTCATTAAACGGAATTGCTGATGGAGCGAGAGCATCCGTTTCTAATTCTGCTTTTCTTCCGGCATGAGCGAGTTGAATGGCAGCTTTTGCACCGTTATCATGTATAAAAGTTGTCGTTTTATGTAAGCCTTCAATTAGGCTGTCATCCCATATACCTAAGTCTTTGTTAGAGATTCTTCCTTCCGGTAACACGGCTGTCGCTTCAATCATAACTAAACCAACTTGACCGGCAGCTCTCGTTCCGTAATGAACGAGATGGAAATTAGTTACTTGGCCATCCTCGTTTTCTGATGAATACATGCACATAGGTGACATAACGATACGGTTTTTTAATGTAACGTCCTTAATTGTATAAGGTGAAAAAAGTTCGGAATTCATCCAATAGCCTCCTAGATTGAATTTTCTTACATTGTATCATTCTCTTTTTTGTTTTCCCTAATAAAACGCTTATACGAAAAATTTTGTCTATTCGTGTTACAATAATTAATATGAATTGAATTGGAGGATGACATATGTATCAGGCTTATTATGAAAGTGAATTAGGTTTGCTGGAAATTACAGCGAACGATAAAGGAATTACGTCTGTTATATTTGTGGATGAGAGACAAGAAGAACATAAAAATGAAACGATAGATCAATGTATAAATGAGCTAGATGAATATTTTAAGGGGAAAAGAAAAGAGTTCACGGTCCCGTTGTCTGCTGAGGGAACATCATTTCAAAAAAATGTATGGGATGCGCTCTATACTATTCCTTATGGCGTAAGTGCTTCATATTTAGATATTGCAGAGAAGGTTGGAAATACGAAAGCGGTACGAGCAATAGGAGGAGCGAATAGTCGTAATCCAATTTCAATTATCGTTCCGTGTCATCGTGTAATAGGAAAGAGCGGGAAGCTTGTTGGGTATGCTGGTGGTTTATGGAGGAAAGAGTGGTTATTAAAACACGAAGGTATTTTGAAATGACGTATGGATGAGAAGAGGGATTGTTTTGAAGTGTATAAATTGTGGGCAACTTTGCAAGGGAAATCAGTTGAATTGTGAAAGTTGCCAGCGGACCTTGCATAATGAACAAGGTGAAGGAAGTTCGCTAATAGACAAGGAATTAGAAGTATATGTAGGGAGACAATATCCGCATTACAAAAGGAAATGGGAGCTTGAGGAAAAGCGGATTGCTAGATGGAGCTGGAATGGTTGGGCAGCTATTTTTAATGTAGGTTGGCTTGGATATCGTAAGTATTATGTACCTGCAGCTTTATTGATATTGTTATTATTAGCATGCGATGCATTTTCTTATTATATGGGTTTCAACGTAGCACTGCCGATCATTAATATGGTGCCTCTTACATTTTTATTGCTCATTTTTATTTTATTTGGAATGGCGATTTTTGCGAATGGATTATATTATCAATTTGCAGAAAGGCGTATATATCGAATAAAAGCACGAGAAATTCAAGATGAATCGGTTGAGAAGTATCTCATTCGTGATAGTGGTGGAACGAGTAAAATGGGAGCGACAATTGTTACGATTTTAGCAGTTGCTAGTATCTTCTTCAGCCATTTCTTTTTCCCGACTGATCGAGATATTATCCAAAAGGTTCGTGCAGGCTCACTATATGAATATCCGTTCTTTTCCATTGGTGAATCGTTTGAAAATTATTTTAGAAATCCAGGTTGGGTATATTACCGTGGCACTGAAGGATTAGAATTGGTAGAGTTCCAAGGAGAAAGTCCTGATATGCCAAGGAAAAAGGTGAAGATCCAATTTGTTGTTGATTATAAATTGGGCGAGATTGAGCCGTACTCCTTGACGATTAATGGAGAATCAAAAAATGAGGAAGACTTTTTGAAGATAATGGAAGAAATATTTAAAGTTCAAAATCCATTTGACATAGAGGATGGATTACAAGTAAAAAGAATAGAAAAAGAAGCGGATAGAAGGGCATTCTATCCGCTTCTTTATTTACTGTACAAAAATAATATTTGAAATAATCTGAATCTTTTGTATAATGGTATGTATTATACTACTTTCATTTATACATATAGATTGGGGGAAGGAAGAATGAAGAGAAAGGTAACAACGATTGCTGCAGTTGCATTATCGACAAGTGTATTAGTTGCAGGTTGCGGAAATGGGGAGAAGGCATCTACAACGAAGAAAGAAGCAGGTAAGGGAGCAGCAGATAAGCAAGTATTAAACTTATTAGAAGCAGCAGAAATTCCTTCAATGGATACGTCAAAATCAACAGACTCTGTATCATTCCGTGCCTTTGTCAATGCAATGGAAGGTTTATATCGTTTAGATAAGGATAATAAACCAACTCCGGGTATGGCAAAAGATGTGAAGATTAGTGAAGATAAAACGACATATACATTTGAATTACGAGATGCAAAGTGGTCTAATGGCGATCCAGTTCGAGCGCAAGATTTTGTATTTGCATGGCAACGCGCATTAGATAAAGCAACGGCAGCTGAGTATGCATTTATTTTATTTGATGTGAAAAATGCACAGAAAGTAAATAAGGGAGAATTACCGTTAGATCAATTAGGAGTAAAAGCAAAAGATGATAAAACGTTAGTAGTAGAATTAGAACAACCAGCACCATATTTCCTTGAGCTTACTTCATTCCCAACATTTTTCCCTTTAAATGAAAAATATGTGAAAGAACAAGGGGATAAATATGCATTAGAAGCAGATAAACTATTATATAATGGACCATTTACGATGAGTGAATGGAAACATGAACGAAGCTATCAGTTAAAGAAAAACCCTAATTATTGGGATAAAGATACTGTGAAGTTAGAAGAGATTAATGTAAATATTGTGAAGGAAACGAGCACAGGAGTAAATTTATATGATAGTGATCAAGCGGATCGAGTTATTTTAAGTTCTGAATTCGTTGATAAATATAAAAAGAATAAGCCAGATGAATTTAAAACGAAGTTAGATCCACGTATGTATTTCTTACGTTTTAACCAAAAAAATGCAACGTTTAAAAACCAAAAAGTTCGTGAAGCGATTGATCTAGCATACGATAAAAAAGGAATCGCCAATGTTATTTTAAATGACGGATCATTACCAGCATATTTCTTAGTACCTGAGAAATTTACGACAGGACCAGATGGAAAAGATTTCCGTACTGTAAATAAAAATTTCCGTGATAGCAAAGATAATGCAGAAAAAGCAAAAAAATTATGGGAAGAAGCGAAGAAAGAGCTTGGCCAAGATACAATTACAGTAGAATTTCTAAATGATGATAACGGTAGCCGTAAAAAAGTGGGCGACTTTATTAAAGAAGAGTTAGAGAAAAATTTACCTGGTATTAAAGTGAATTTGAAACAACAACCATATAAGCAGAAGCTAGAGTTAGAAAAGAAATTTGAATATGAATTCTCATTATCAGCATGGAGTCCAGACTATCCGGATCCAATGACTTATATTGACATGTTTGTTACTGGAAGCTCATTTAATGAAATGGATTATTCTAATCCGAAGTATGATGATTTAGTAGCGAAATCAAAAGGAGAGCTATTAAAAGATGATAAAGCACGCTGGAGTGCCCTTGCAGAAGCTGAAAAAATCTTAATTGGTCAAGATGCTGCTATTTCTCCTGCGTACCAACAAAGTACGGCATATTTAGAAAAACCATACGTGAAAGGTATTGCGAATCATACGTTTGGTGGGGACTTCAGTTATAAATGGGCATATATTACAAAGAAATAGTATAATGAAAGGTGAGTGAATTTTCGCTCATCTTTTATTTGTATAGGAGGAATTAGAGTTGTTAAAAGGAATCAATCATCTTTGTTTTTCAGTAACTAATTTAGAAGATTCTATTACATTTTACGAAAAAGTATTGGAAGGGGAATTATTAGTTAAAGGGAGAAAACTCGCATATTTCAATATATGCGGGGTATGGGTAGCGCTTAATGAAGAAACACATATTCCGAGAAATGAGATTCATGAATCTTATACGCATATTGCGTTTTCAGTTGAACAGAAAGACTTTGAACGCCTACTGCAGCGATTAGAAGAAAACGATGTTCATGTTTTACAAGGAAGAGAACGGAATGTAAGGGACTGTGAGTCTATATATTTTGTTGATCCTGACGGCCATAAGTTTGAATTTCATTCAGGGACATTGCAAGACCGACTTAATTATTATAGAGAAGATAAACCTCATATGACATTTTATTAAGGGAGGAAAAAAGTTGCATGCGCTAGTAATTGGCGGGACAGGAATGCTAAAGAGAGTCTCTATGTGGCTTTGTGAGAAAGGATTTCATGTTTCTATTATTGGACGAGATGAAGTGAAATTAGAAAATGTTAAGCGAGAGAGTGCTGCGCCAGAAAGGATTACATGTCTATCATTAGATTATCATAATAATGACGATGTAAAGCTAGCTATTAAAAGTACAATTGAGAGGAATGGTCCAATAACAGTAGTTGTCGCATGGATACACGCAAGTGCGAAGGATACGTTATCACTCATTTGTAGAGAATTAGAGTTGTGGCCGGAAACATACAATGTTTTTCATATTTTTGGTAGTAAAGCGTCGCGTATGCCCGCACAAAAAATAGGAGGTACGCGGTGTAGCTACTATAGAATAATATTAGGTTATATATTAGAAGATACGTACGGGAGATGGCTTACCCATGAAGAAATATCGGATGGGGTAATAAAAGGAATTGAGAGTAAGTGTGATGAATGGATTGTAGGACGAGTAGAACCGTGGGAATTGCGGCCAACATGGTAAGGGGGAATGAGAAATGAAGACAACTGTATATGTAACAAGGCATGGTGAAACGGAATGGAATGTAGCGAAGCGAATGCAAGGGCGGAAAAACTCTGCTTTAACTGAAAATGGTATGCTACAAGCTAAGCAATTAGGAGATCGAATGAAAGATTTATCTATCGATGCGATTTATAGTAGTCCGAGTGAAAGAACCCTTCATACTGCAGAGCTAATAAAGGGCGATCGTGATATACCGATAATTGCGGATGAGCATTTTTATGAAATTAACATGGGTATATGGGAAGGACAGACAGTCGATGATATAGAAAGGCAATACCCAGACGAAATACAATTGTTTTGGTATGAGCCACATCTTTTTCAGTCAACATCAGGAGAAAATTTTGAGTCTGTTTATAAAAGGGTAATTGAAGGGATACAGCTTCTTCTAGAAAAGCATAAAGGAGAAAGTATATTAATTGTTTCCCATGCGGCAGCGGCAAAACTACTTGTAGGACATTTCGCAGGTATTGAAATAGAAAATGTTTGGAATGATCCATTTATGCATAGTGCTAGTCTTAGTATAATAGAATTTGAAGAAGGTAAAGGTGAAGTGAAGCAATTTGCAGATATAAGTCATTTTCAGTAAGCATAAAAAAAGGCCGTGAAAACGGCCTTTTTTTATATGAAAAACTAGCAATTACGTTTTTTGTACCAGAAGTGATCGAATTTCTTGTTTTTGCAAGATGGGAATTTATGTCCGCCATCTTTGCAATCGTTCCATTTCTTTCCGTCATCACACGAATCGTCGCAAGAGCCACCGTGTCCGTTCGGGAAGAATTCGCATTTTTTACAGTAACATCGTTTAGTCCAGTAAAATTTCTTTTCAAAGCGTACACATTTTGTAACGAATGTGCAATGCTTTCTGCGAGTACGTTTTGTAACTAAAACGCATTCTTTTCTACGTGTTACTTTCGTAACGAATGTCCATTTTTGAACGCGCACACGAGTACATTTTGTAACAAATGTCCACTTTTTAACGTGAGTACATTTTGTAACGAACGTACAATGTTTCACGCGAGTACATCTTGTTCTTGGGCATTTACAATCTTCGCTACAATCTATTTTTGTCGTGCAATCATCATCGCACTCAAATGTACTTGGATCTTGATGTAAGAAATCTTCCATCCCCGCACTTTTGATTTCCTCGACAGCTTTTCTAATATCACGTTTCATAGAAATCCTCCTTATCATGTATTCAGGTGAAAAGGTACTCTTTTTCCTTAACATGATATGAGATATGACGTCTTTCTGAACAGGACAAGAGTGTAATTTTATATAAATAGATGATAGCGGATGTATGGACAAGACAAGGCGCATACATTGAATGAAGAGAACTGAGAAGGGATGAGAAAACATGCTGCCTTCATATGATTTTTTTATTCATCCAATGTACGTAGTGGAATTGAAAAAAGACATTTGGTCAGACAGTCCAGTGCCAGCCAAATTAACTTATGGAAAAAAGAAGTATGACATTGATATCGTATACCGAGGGGCTCATATTCGTGAATTTGAGAAAAAGTCTTATCATGTTATGTTTTATAAACCAAAAAAGTTTCAAGGTGCGAAAGAGTTTCATTTAAATTCTGAGTTTATGGATCCGTCTCTCATACGAAATAAATTATCTTTAGATTTTTTTCATGATATTGGTGTACTTTCACCAAAATCACAACATGTATTTATAAAAATTAATGGTCAAATTCAAGGTGTATATTTACAGTTAGAATCAGTTGATGAAAACTTTTTGAAAAATAGAGGATTACCAAATGGTTCTATTTATTATGCGATAGATGATGATGCGAACTTTTCTTTAATGAGTGAGAGAGATAAAGATGTTAAGACAGAGCTTTTTGCGGGATATGAATTTAAATGCTCGAATGAAAATAGCGAAGAACAGCTGAGTGAATTTGTATTTCAAGCGAATACTTTGAAGAGGGAAGCTTATGAAAAAGAAATTGGAAAGTTTTTGCATGTAGATAAATATTTAAGATGGTTAGCTGGCGTCATTTTTACGCAAAACTTTGATGGTTTTGTTCATAACTATGCGCTATATCATAATGATGAAACAAATTTATTTGAAGTGATACCGTGGGATTATGATGCGACTTGGGGGCGTGATGTACAAGGAAGGCCGCTAAATCATGAGTATATTCGTATTCAAGGCTATAACACGTTAAGTGCAAGATTGTTAGATATACCTGTTTTTAGAAAACAATACCGAAGTATTTTGGAAGAAATATTAGAAGAACAATTTACCGTTTCATTTATGATGCCGAAAGTTGAAGGTTTGTGTGAATCGATTCGTCCATATTTACTTCAAGATCCATATATGAAAGACAAATTAGAAACATTTGATCAAGAAACTGATATGATTTATGAATATATAAATAAGCGAAGAAAGTATATACATGACCACCTACATGAATTGGATTAATTTTGAAAGAGATTGGAACATTATCAATCTCTTTTTTTGTATAATAAAGATGTATCAGTAGAACTAACTTAATATGCAATTAAAAGAGGATGGGAGATGTGGAAACATGACGGTAAAGTGGATTGATTGGGTAAAACAAATACAAGCTATAGCCCAAGCGGGTTTAACGTATTCTAAAGATGTGTATGATATAGAGCGATTCCAACAATTACGGGATATTTCCATTTCGATGATGTCACATTACACAAAGACAGATTGGGAAGTTGTAGAGAAGTTATTTGCAAATGAGACAGGTTATCAAACACCAAAAGTTGATATAAGAGCAGTCGTTTTTCAAAATGAAAAGTTATTATTTGTGAAAGAAAAAAGTGATGGGAAATGGGCATTGCCAGGTGGATGGGCTGATATCGGTTATACGCCAACAGAAGTAGCAGCGAAAGAAGTTATAGAGGAGACGGGTTATGAAGTAGATGATTTTAAACTACTCGCTATATTTGATAAAGAAAAACATCAACCATCGCCTTCAGCAACACACGTATATAAAATTTTTATTGGTTGTAAGATTATTGGTGGCGAAAAGAAAACGAGTATTGAAACAGATGATGTGGAGTTCTTTGGCGAAAATGAATTGCCTAATTTATCGATTGCTAGAAATACCGAAGAGCAAATTAAAGAAATGTTTGCCTACATGAAAGAATCTCAGAAAGAAATATTAATAGATTAATCATGCGTATGCCAATCAAATTGTTGGAATGAAGATATTGGCAGAATGCAACCTTTATGTAATAATGGGATGGTATGTGAAGAAAAAAGGAGATAGAAAATAAAATGTTAGCAAGCATAATAGATCAGTTATTGCAATTTTTTGCAAGCTTAGGTTACTTTGGAGTAGCGCTAGCTTTAATGATTGAAATTATCCCGAGTGAAATTGTACTATCGTATGCGGGCTTTTTAGTTGCAGATGGTAAAATTAGCTTTGTCGGTGCAGTCATTGCTGGAACAATCGGTGGTACGTTAGCTCAAATATTTTTATATTGGCTTGGATACTATGGAGGACGTCCAGTTGTAGAGAAATACGGGAAATATCTACTTATTAATAAACATCATTTAGACATAGCGGAAGGTTGGTTTAAGCGTTACGGAGCAGGAGTAATCTTTTCTGCGCGTTTTATCCCAGTCGTACGTCACGCAATCTCTATTCCGGCAGGATTAGCTAAAATGCCGTTAAAATTATTTACACTGTATACTGTAGTTGCGATTATTCCATGGTCAATACTATTTATATACTTAGGTGAAAAGCTTGGTGGAAATTGGAGACACATTAAAGAGTATGCATCTGATTACACACATTACATAATTATAGGAGCTGTTCTCTTTGTTGCTTTATACTTCGGTTTAAAGTATTTCAAAAAGAAAAAAGCAGCGCGTTAAAGTCAATGATTTTTCATTGGCTTTTTTATTTGTTCTGGTTCTAAAAAAAAGGAGTTGTCCATAATGTGTAATAATAAAGCGTAGCGGAGGAATGTGATGAAAGGGTCACCGTTTATACGTGGAACGATATTTTTAACGATGGCAACGATGATATCTAAAATGTTAGGGTTTATATATGTTATACCATTTACAGCAATGGTTGGTACGAGTGGGTACGTTTTATACACGTATGCATATCGTCCATATACGATTATGCTTAGCATTGCGACGATGGGACTACCGCTTGCAGTTTCGAAAATGGTATCAAAATATGATCAACTGAATGATTATCATACGGTTAAGAGAGTGCTAAAGAGCGGTATCTTTTTTATGTTGATAATGGGAGTAATCTCATGTTTAACCCTATATATATTAGCTCCACATTTAGCTAAACTTGTAATCGATGGAAATGATCAAACAGGGAATAGTGTAGCGGCGGTCACAACTAATATTCAAATTGTAAGCTTTGCGTTAATACTTGTACCGGTAATGAGTTTATTAAGGGGATTCTTTCAAGGGTTCCAATCGATGGGGCCCTCTGCTTTAAGTGTAGTGGTAGAACAATTTTTTCGAGTCTTAACCATTTTGATAGGAAGTTTTGTCGTTTTATATATTTTAAAAGCTTCTATCTCTCTAGCTGTTGGTATTTCAACGTTCGGTGCCTTTATGGGAGCGATAGGTGGATTAACGGTTTTAAGTGCGTATTACATTAGAAGGAGAAAGCACTTAAAGAAAAAAGAAATGGCAAGTATTCCGCAAACAACGAAATCTTTTTTCTCGCTTTATAAGGAGCTCTTTACATATTCAATCCCGTTTGTTGTCGTTGGTTTAGCAATCCCGTTGTATCAGACGATTGACACATTTACAATTAATAAACTACTTATACAAATAGGCTATATGCAAGGCGAAGCAGAGAAGATTAATGCAATAATTGGTCTTGTTCAGATGGTTGTACTTATCCCAGTTTCCGTTGCGACTGCTTTTAGTATGTCTCTCGTACCTGAGATGACAAAAGCCTATACAGCAGGAAATGTGAAGTTACTGTACAAACATTTTACGAGGACGAATGTATTAGTAGTAGGTATTACGGTACCAGCAGCAATTGGAATGATGTTGCTAGCAAAACCAGTATATACGCTTTTATTTGGTGCCGGCAATGACCCGGAGATGGGGAGAGTGATTTTACAGTATTATGCTCCTGCCTGTATACTATTTTCGCTATTTACAGTAACAGCTGCGATGTTACAAGGAATTAATCAACAACAGAAAACAGTGCTAGGATTAGTGATTGGCATTATTGTGAAGATAGTTTTAAATATTGTATTGCTTCCGTATTTCGATTATGTAAGTTTTATTATTTCAACATACGCTGGTTATACGATTTCAGTTGGCTTTAACTTGTGGATGCTTTCTAAATATGTTATAAAGGCAACATAAGCTTTTTAAGGCAGAGAGCACTCTGTCTTTTTCTTTGTTTATAATATTTTTCTTATAAAAACGTTTTCAAAATAATTTTTCTATTGAAATTTAAACGTATGTTTCATATGCTGAGAATGGCGGTTCAAAAACTGTTCTGTAAGAGAGGTAGATTCCTACATGTAAAAAGAATCGGGGTGATAGTATGTTAAATATTTATTTAACAGACCGAAACGGAAAACTACAAGAGGTTGAGGAAATGCAAAAGGGTTGCTGGATTAATGTACTTCATCCAACGGAAGAAGAAATTCAATATCTAGTACAAACTTTAAATGTAGACTTAGATTTCATTAAAGACCCTTTAGATGATGAAGAACGCTCTCGTATTGAAAAGGAAGACAATAATACTTTAATAATCGTGGATATTCCAACAGTTAGACATGATGAAGAAGGAAATTCGATTTATGACACGATTCCAATAGGTATGATTGTCATGCCAGATTGCTTTGTGACAATTTGTTTAGAAGAAAATCCAATTTTTGAACGTTTTATTAATCAACGTATTAAAGAATTTTATACGTTTAAAAAGACACGCTTTGCACTTCAGCTCTTATATACGATTTCTACTTATTATTTAAGATACTTAAAGCAAATTAACAGAAAAACAATCGATTTAGAGCATCAATTAAATAAGTCGATGAAAAATAAAGAGATTTTCACATTGCTAGGCCTTGAAAAAAGTTTAGTTTACTTTACAACATCATTAAAGGCGAATAAAATTGTAATTCAAAAATTAATGCGTAACAGTACATTTTTAAAAATGTATGAAGACGATCAAGATTTATTAGAAGATGTATTAATTGAAAATAAACAGGCTATTGAAATGGCGGAAATATATAGTCACATTTTAAGTGGAATGATGAATACTTTTAGCTCCGTTATATCAAATAATTTAAATAGTGTTATGAAACTGTTAACGTCTATTACAATCATTTTATCATTACCAACGATGGTTTCTAGTTTCTTTGGAATGAACGTAAAGGTTCCATTTGAAGGGGAAGCACATGGTTTTGTAATTGTACTCATAATATGTGTAACACTATCTTTCACATTAGCGTTTGTTTTTTGGAAGAAACGTTACTTTTAATGAGAAGAAAGCTGCTCTAGCATAGTTGTGTAACTGCGCTAGAGCAGCTTTTTTGCTATGAAATCCAAAGTTTTGAATCGAATATAACCTATAAAATGTAATGTATATGAAGTGAGTGTATTCCGTATAAGTCTTGTCCAATTAATAAAATAGGGTTAAAATTACATATTGTTAATGAAAAGTTGGAGGAAATACATCATGGAATTGTTTCAATTACCGAAAGCATTCCTGCAAATGAATACAATCTTTATCTCCATATTAATCGAAGCACTTCCTTTTGTGCTCATTGGTGTATTTATTTCAGGATTCATTCAAATGTTTGTGACAGAGGATATGGTAGCGAAATGGATGCCGAAAAACCGTTTTCTGTCTGTTTTAATGGCGACTTTTTTAGGTATGATGTTTCCGGGTTGTGAATGTGGAATTGTTCCGATTGTAAGGCGATTAATCGGAAAAGGGGTTCCGCCATATGCCGGGATTGCATTTATGTTGACTGGGCCAATTATTAATCCGGTTGTATTATTTGCAACATACGTTGCCTTTGGAAGTAGTATGCACATGGTATGGTATCGTTCTATTGTAGCGATTATCGTAGCAATTATCGTTGGAATTATATTATCATTTAAGTTTAAAGAACATCAATTAAGAGATGATCACTTCCCAGAAGTGAATCATAAGCGTCCATTACGTAAAAAAATGTGGGATGTATGTACGCATGCTGTTGAGGAATTTTTCTCGATGGGAAAATATTTAGTATTAGGTGCCTTAATTGCAGCTGCAGTTCAAACGTTCGTACAAACTTCAACACTGCTTGCTATAGGACAAGGGCCGTTTTCTTCACCAGCTGTTATGATGGGACTTGCTTACATTTTATCACTTTGTTCAGAAGCGGATGCATTTATTGCTTCGTCATTCCAAAGTACATTTTCAACAGCATCACTTGTCGCGTTCCTCGTATACGGACCGATGGTGGATATTAAAAATATGTTTATGATGCTTGCAACATTTAAAACGAAATTTGTAATTGTCGTTACAGTTACAGTTACACTTGTTGTTTATGCAAGCTCACTACTCATTTATGCGATGGGGTGGTAGGTTATGTTTCGAGCATATATATTATTAGGTTTTACAATCTTAATCGCGCAGCTTCATATTTCAGGTAATATTACGAAATATATCAATATGAAGTATGCCTATTTATCAAAAACAGCAGCTATTATTTTAGGTTTTTTAACGGTCGTTCAAATTATTATCGTTTTCCAAAAAGAACATCAAAAAGAAAAAGAACAGCACAATTGTGGTTGCGATCATAGCCATTGCGGACATGATCATTCAAAAGATGAGAATACATGGTGGAAAAAAGCATTTTCGTACACATTGTTTTGTTTTCCGATAGTCTCAGGATTGTTTTTCCCAATTGCAACGTTAGATTCAGATATTGTTAAGGCGAAAGGGTTTCATTTTCCAGTAGCACAAGCAGAAAGTAAAGATCCATTTATGACAAGGCAATTTCTAAGACCTGACACGAGCATTTATTACGGGAAAGAAGGATACCGTGGTGTAATGGAAAAAGGGAAAAAAGAGTTCGTTACGAAAGATAGTATTACTTTAAAAGATGAAGATTTCCTAAAAGGGATGGAAACAATTTATAATTATCCTGGAGAGTTTACTGGGAAAAAATTATCTTTTAAAGGGTTTGTTTTCAAAGATGATTCTTCTAAAAAAGAACAATATTTCTTATTCCGTTTCGGTATTATACATTGTGTAGCGGATTCTGGTGTATATGGTATGTTAGTGAAAAAACCAGAAGGAGTAGAATGGAACAATGATGATTGGATTCAAGTTGAAGGAGAAATAGCAACGGAATTTTATCAGCCATTCCATGCGAACATTCCGGTTTTAGAAGTAACGAAATGGAATAAAGTTGAACAGCCGAAAGAACAATATGTATTTAGAGGAGCCGATTGATCACATCGGTTCTTTTTTGTGGACTAAGAGTTCTGAATGTTGTTAATATTAAACGTGTAGTGATAGTAAGTTCATACTGTTCTAATGTTAATGGGAAATGGAACTCTTACCGAATTTCTTTGCTCCAGCCGAATTTTGTGGTGGGTAGTTCACTGTCTGCAAATAGTGGATTAAATAATCAAAGAGGTGATAACAATGACTGAAGTAAAGGGAAAAACAGCTAATGAATCCAGAGTGTTTAAAACGAGCCGAGTATTTCCAACAGATTTAAATGATCATAATACGCTATTTGGTGGAAAAATATTAGCCGAGATGGATATGGTTGCTTCTATCTCAGCAACGAGGCATGCAAGAAAAGAATGTGTCACAGCATCTATGGATTGGGTAGATTTCTTACATCCTGTTCGCTCTTCAGATTGTGTTAGTTATGAATCTTTTGTAATTTGGACGGGTAGAACTTCTATGGAAGTATTTGTGAAGGTAGTAGCAGAAGATCTAATTTCAGGTGAGAAACGTATAGCAGCAACATCATTTGTTACATTCGTTGCACTTAGTAAGGAGAATAACCCGGTTCCAGTTCCTCGAGTAATCCCTGAAACAGAAGAAGAGAAAGAATTACATCGCATTGCTGTGTTGCGTGCAGAACAACGCCATATACGTAAGGCAGAGAGTAAGAAAGTAGCTACATTACTAACTTTTTGAATTGAATATGTAGTCGTTAAAGGTATTATAACGGACTGAAATGTTTTTCATATGAAAAGCGGACACCTAAAAATAGGTGTCCGCTTTTATAGTTTTTTCATCCACATATCATACGAAGATAACTACTTAGCAGAAGCAAGCAGCACCGACGATGATCAAGAGGATAAATAATACGACTAATAGCGCGAATCCATTACCTTGTGCGAAGCCCATTGTTATTTCCTCCTTTTATTTTAAGATACAACATACAATATGCAAATGAGCTATCGTTTGATATGGACATATATCATGGAATGACATATTTTCTTGAATGATAATGTATTAAAAAAGGGAAGATATAGAAATAACAGTAAGTGGAGAAAGGAAAATATCCATGAAACACTTTTTCGCTGTACTCCTTTTTTTAGTAGGTGTATTCATTTGGATGAACATCGATGTGGAAATGGGGAAAAAAATGGCTAGTGAATATGAATTAGGACAAGTTCGATTAGGTGACTTTCAACTATATACGAACGGCGAAGAGTTATATAAGAATTTATTTGAGGATATACGTAATGCAGAAAAGTACATATATATCCATTTTTATATTGTAGGTAAAGATG
Source organism: Bacillus sp. HY001 (assembly GCF_007558965.1). NCBI lineage: Bacteria > Bacillati > Bacillota > Bacilli > Caryophanales > Bacillaceae > Bacillus > Bacillus sp. HY001. The sequence continues at coordinate 39,774 of NZ_VLTE01000015.1, forward strand.
AAATAAGCCAAGAATTTTTGCAGTTGCTCGAGAAAAAGGCATCGAGCGGAGTAGAAGTAAAATTGTCAGTCGATCGAATAGGTGGATACAAGCTGAAGAAAAAGATAATTCGTCAATTAAAAAGAAACGGTGTCCAGTTTACGTTTAGTAAAAAGCTTAAACTGAAACATGTATTCTATTCATTGCATCAACGGAATCATAGACGTATTGTTACGATAGATGGGAAGATTTCATATGTCGGCGGTTTTAATATTGGAAAGGAGTACCTTGGACAAGATCCGAAATTTGGTCCGTGGCGTGATTATCATGTACGAGTCAATGGGAATGGTGCTACCGATATGGAAAGAAAATTTGCTGCTGACTGGAAAGAAGATACAGGAGAAATAATGCCTGTACATGAAAGTTTACCTGCAATAGGGGATGTGAAGTATCAATACTTATTTTCAGATGGAAAAGGTTTATGGGAGAAATATGGAGCGCTTTTAAAACAGGCTAAAAAGTCTTTAATTATTGCTACGCCATATTTTGTACCAAGTAAAGAAATGATAAATGAGTTAAAAGATGCATTACATCGCGGTGTCAATGTGAAAATTCTCGTACCATTTAAAAGTGATGCGGTATTGTTAAAACAAGCGGCTTATCCATATTTGAAAGATATGAACGATGCTGGAGCAGAAATTTATCAATATCGAAATGGTTTTTTTCACGGGAAAGTAACGATCATTGATGGAGAAATTGTCGATATAGGTACAGCGAACTTTGATAATAGAAGTTTTTATTTAAATTGTGAATCTAATTGTCTCATATATGATAAAAAAGTTGTTGCTGACGTATGGAACCGATTAAAAGTAGATTTTCATAAATCAAAAAAATTTTCGAAAGAAGATTTTGAGAAAATTAGTAAATGGGATTGGTTTTTAGCAAGAATAGCAAATGTTATAGCATCATATTTATAGTGTATATACAAAAGAGAAGGGAGGTACTTTCATGGATTGTATGAAAGAATTAATGAGGTATAGTTATATGCTTATATATAAGGTTGGGGAGTATACAGGAAAGGTAAGAGACGAAGAATTAAAGGAGCTATTACAGCAGCATTTACCTTATATGTTGCAAGCATATAATGAACAAGTGAATTTTCAAGAAGGAGAGAATGTACAGCATATAACTTGTGAACCAATTTCATTTCATTTTCATGAAATGGAAAAGGAAACTGATAGTAAATATACAGGGGATGTCCATATTGCAACTTGTTATATTTCGCATTTAAAACGGTTATCACTAAAGTTCGCTCAAGTGGCAGTTGAAGTTGCGAATCCGGAATTCCGCTCCTTTTTAGAAAATTGCTTCCTGAAAATGAACCGTTATGCCTATAGTGTATGGCAATATGTTGTGAAGAAAGAGTATAAGATTAAACATGTATATGAAAATGAAAAGTTTGCATAAGAAACTAAGGCGGAAAGATAGGCGCCTTAGTTTTTTACTTTTCATAGAGAAAAAAGAATAGGAGTCTATATGTATTATCGGAAAATTTACAAAAGTTTACCGTTTATTTACTATTTTTCAATCTTTCCTTTAAAAATAGAGAGTAATATGGGGTTGTACATATTCTATCTAAAGGAGGAAACGCAAATGAACAAATGGGTTAAATCATTAACTGCTATGGCACTTGCAAGTTCTTTATTAATGGTAGGTTGTAGTAAAGGTGAGGACAAGAAGAAAGAAGACGATACAACAACACAACAAGAGGACAAAAAGGATAAAGAAACAAGTGGAACTGAGAAGTCTACGGATTCTAAAGAAAAGAAATAAAATAATAAAAATAGAGCTTCCTCCTAAATATGAGGAAGCTTTTTTGTTGTAAATTGAGTGAGATTATTGAAAAATAGAGAAAGAATGAAAAGGGGGAAAACAAATGAAAGTATGTATATTGGGAGCAACTGGGCGAGTAGGTTCAAACATAATAAAATTAGCATTAAAGGATTCAGCTGAAGTGACTGCATTAGCGCGTGATGTAAATAGAATGGAAATACATCATGAAAGGTTACGAGTCATAGAAGGTAATGTATGGAATGAAAATGATATAAAGAAAGCGATAGAAGGAAGCGATATAGTAATTAGTGCACTTGGTACGGATCAAAATGGGACATTAGCGAAGAGTATGCCACAAATTATAAAGCAAATGAAAGAAGAAGGAGTTCATAAAATCATTACAATAGGAACAGCTGGTATTTTACAAGCGAGAACAAATTTAAATTTATATCGTTTTCAATCAACTGAATCAAAAAGGAAAACGACAACAGCAGCAGAAGATCATTTAGCTGCATATAAGATACTTAGTCGTAGTAATTTATGTTGGACTGTCGTTTGTCCGACGCATTTAATAGACGGTGATGTGACAGGGGTATATCGAACTGAAAAAGATGTATTACCAGAAGGTGGAGCGAAAATAACAGTTGGTGATACAGCGCAATTTACGTGGAATCTATGTAGTGAAAACAAATATGAGAATAGTCGAGTCGGAATTTCCTATTAAAAAACCATCCCGAAATTGGGATGGTTAAAAGATGATATAACATACAAATATGATAATCATAATGATTTGGAGAATGGCTTTCGCTACTGTACTGCTTAAAAAACCAACTACAGTAGCAACTCCTACTAGAAAGGCGTCTTTTGGCGCTTTTTTATGCATGAGTTCTGTAATAAATACCGATAAGAACGGTATGATAATTAAACCGAATGGTGGGAAGAAGAAAGAGCCGACAATGATAGAAATCATACCGACACGTTCGCCCCATTTAGAACTCCCATATTTCTTTAGGAAATATCCATTTGCGATAAAATCAGCAACGAAAATGAAAAGTGTGAAAATGACTTGAATAATCCAAAAGGAAGTTGTTAGTTCTCCGCCATTTATACCAAAATGGTAAATGAAATATCCAGCCCATACAGCAAGGATGCCTGGAATGATAGGGTAAATAAAGGCGAGAAATGAAACAATGAAACAGGCAATGATACAGATTGTTAATAATACTGTCACTTTATAACTCCTTCTTCGTGTCTAATTTATGTACCGCAATTTTTTTCACTTGATGTCCATCAAGTTCTAGTGCTTTAAATTGAAAACCGGCAAATTCAATGAAATACCCAGCCTCAATATTTAAGTCCACTGCTTGAGAGAGGAACCAGCCTCCAATTGTATCTAAATCGCTATCATCAATATGTAGGCCAAACATATCATTTACTTCAGAAATGAGCACCTTCCCGTCTAAAACAGTAAGCTTCGGCGTACGTTTTTCAATCATAGGTGATTCATCTGCATCAAATTCATCTTGAATTTCTCCAATGATTTCTTCAAGAATATCTTCCATTGTTAAAAGTCCAGCAGTACCACCATATTCATCCATAACGATTGCCATCTGAACACGATTCTTTTGTAGATGTACGAGTGTTTTGCGAATTGGAACAGTTTCAAATACAGTTAGTACTGGATGTATGTAAGATTCAAGTGGCTTATGAATGCCTTTCGTTTGATCGTGAAATACTTCTTTCGTATTGATCATACCGATAATATCATCTTTATCTTTTTCGATGATCGGATAGCGTGTAAACTTTTCAGTTGCGACGATATTCATATTTTCTTCTAACGTATTTTCAATAGATAAGCAAATCATTTCTGTACGAGGGACCATAATTTCTTTTGCAACTCGGTCGTCAAATTCAAAAATATTATTCACATATTTATATTCGGTTTGGTTTATTTCACCGCTTTTGAAACTTTCACCTAAAATGAGGCGTAGTTCCTCTTCAGAATGGGCAAGTTCATTTTCTTTCGCAGGCTCTAATCCGAGTAGTTTTGTGAAAAAGATAGCTGCACTATTAAGTAACCAAATGAATGGATACATAATTTTATCAAATAAAATAAGTGGTCGTGCAAACTTAAGTGTGATTGCTTCTGCTTTTTGAATGGCGAAAGACTTTGGAACTAATTCACCTAATACAACATGGAAAAATGTAATAAAACTAAAAGCGATAATAAAGGATAAAGTATTCGCCATTGTTCCAGTAATATTAATCTTTTCAAAGAGCGGTCGTAGTAAATGTTCCACAGTTGGTTCACCAAGCCAACCAAGCCCTAAAGAAGTAATCGTAATCCCGAGCTGACAAGCTGATAAATAAACATCTAAATTAGATAGGACACTTCTTGCAGCTAAAGCTTGTTTATTGCCTTCATTTGCAAGCTGGTCAATTCGACTTTTTCGTACTTTTACAACAGCGAATTCTGATGCAACGAAAAAGCCTGAAATAAGGATAAGTATAAAGATGAGAAAAATATTTAATATGTCCAAGTGTGTTCTCTATTCCGTAGTTTGGAATAAAGATGTCACCTCCTGCAATTATGTTATACTTTTATAATAAATCCAAACGAAAAGAATAGTCAAAGAAAAAGGGTAAATATTGGTATGTTTCTGCAATAGTTTTTGAATTTGCTGTTATTTTGTCCGCTATACAAAAGGAATAACCCTCCACTTTCAGATTCTAGAGGGTTATTTCAAATTAAGGTTTTGGAATACTTCTCGTTAAAGCGTATGATTGTTGTTTGACATGATTTGTCGTCCATAGTGTTTGAAGGAAAGAGAGTATGCAATACGGGACATACAAAAGCAGTAAGCTAATTGTGACAATTACAGGTGCATTTCCGCCGAATTGAACGATAAATTGTAATAGTCCGCTTGCATGAAAAACGCATTCCATAAAAACGAATGAAAGAATAATGGAACCTAGAATAGATTTATGGTTCGAAGTAAGCGCCAAAAACAATGTATCTACAAGGAAAGAAGATTGTTTTATTTCATATTCATTTCTGTTACTTAAGAAAGGGACCCACTTTTTTATTGCTTGCATAACGATAATCATGGAAGCACTACAAACGATGATGAAAGATGAGTAGTAGGGAAGTTTTATAAATTTTGCGATGTATAGGAGTAGAAATAAGACTGAGCATTGTAATAATACGGTACAAAAAGAGTACGGTATCCATCTTAATAAAGAAGTGAACTTCTTAACCGAATGAGGTGCTTTAAAAAATAAATGACCGATCCCTAAACTGATGAAGAATCCGATCGCAAGAGTAAAGGTAAAACGAACAATCGATACAAAATATATTTCCCATATGTAAGGGAATAACGGTGTTGAATGATTCGAAGTATGAACCATCTGATTTGCTGAGAAAAAGATAGATTCGTGCATCCAATCAATCTTTGGAATTGTCATAGAAGAAAGTTGTGCGAAGTTATGAAAAATGCTTATAAAACCAGTTATGTATGAGTATTTATGTGTAATGAATAAAGCAGGAATAGGACTAATGATAAAAATAATGAGAACACCGACGATAAATTTACATATATGTGAGCGCAATAAAGACATGTAATCACCTACCCTTAGAATATTCAGAAAATTCTTATTCTTATTTTAGCTTTTTTCTGTGTAAGTTACAATATATTTTTCTTAAAGAAGTTTAGTATTGTAGGGGATATAAGTGAATGAAACGTGAATAAATTATGACAAGAAAATGAATAATTTTCAGAAAAGTAAAATAAATTATTTATTTTTTTCTGAAAATATAATATAGTTATGGCACAGAAAGTATTTTAACATAAGGAGGCTGTTTATGAGGATTAAAGGGAATTATGTGCCGAAAAGGGAAGTTCTATTTTGCTCAAGTTCAATTACAATAGGGGAAGCGCTGAAGCATTTAAATAAAACTGGCTATCGGTGTGTACCAGTTTTAGATGAAAAAAAAGAGAAATATTTAGGGAATATATATAAAGTAGATATTTTAGAATATAAAGGTTCGCTGGAGGAGAGTGTAGTACAATTATTAAACGATAAAGAAGGATATGTCAGAGAAGATTCTTCGTTCTTTAAAGTATTTTTTACAATAAAAAAATTACCTTATTTATCAGTGGTTGATGAAAAAGGAGTTTTCCTTGGAATTTTAACACATAAAAAAGTTTTTGAGTTGTTAGAAGATGCTTGGGGCGTTCATTCTAGTAAATATTCTGTCATGATTGGAACACAAGATTATAATGGGGCCATTCAAAAATTATCGACAGTATTAAAAAAATATACAGGTATCCAAAGTTTAATGACTTTTGATAATGATGCCTTATTAGTTCGTAGAATTATGTTTACATTAGGAGAAGAGTTTAACGACGGTGAATTAGAGACGTTATTGACAGATTTAGAAGATCACGGATTTAGAGTTGTGTATGTGGAAGAGATGAAAAATCCACGTGAAGTTGAAACGATAGAGTAACATGCAAAAGCCATCTAATTATGTTGGATGGCTTTTGCTATGTTACGTGCATAAAATTATTTGAAAATAATGATAGGATAAAAGGTGGGATTGTAACAATATTTGTGTAAAAGAATAAAAAATGTAGATAATTTTGATTTTCAAAAAAATCAATTTGAAAATATGTTTTTATTTTTCAACTAAATATGTTACTATATGTGTGATAAAAACAAAGAGGTCTGACAACTATACTCCACGCAATACCACTCTAATGAGTTAAATATTCAAAAAAATCAAAATTAATAGTTAGAGTAAGAATAAGGGGAATGGAGAAATTATGGAGAAAGACACTGCTTTGTAAGGGGCATATTTTATCATCTTGAGCAGAGAGGAGGATGCATAGCATATTGTGAAAATAGAGATAAACAATGAAAAAGTGCTATGCAAATGAAAAGTATGAAGGGACGTTTAAGGCCAGGTGATACGATAGCAATTGGTTTAATGTTATTTGCACTATTTTTAGGAGCAGGAAATTTAATTTTCCCACCAGTTTTAGGGCAACAAGCTGGAGAGAATGTTTGGATTGCTACAATTGGATTCCTTGTAACGGGAGTCGGATTACCCCTATTAGCTGTAACAGCTGTCGCGTTTGTAGAGGGGGACTTGAAAGCGCTATCTTCTAGAGTTCACCCTATATTTGCGTTTATTTTCCCATTGATTAGTTATTTAGCGATTGGACCATTTTTCGCGATTCCGCGTACGGGAGCCGTTTCATTTGAAATGGGTATGAAGCCATTTTTATCAGAGGCAATGGTTTCAGAATGGTACATGCTGTTTCTATTCACAATAGTTTTCTTCGGAATAACGTGGTATCTATCATTAAATCCATCTAAATTAGTGGATTGGTTCGGAAAATTTCTTACCCCATTGTTAGTATTAATTGTCGCTGTTATTGTCGGAAAGGCAATTATTGATCCAATTGGAGAACCAGCTGCGCCGCTAGCGGCATATCAAGAAAATGCTTTCTTTGGTGGATTTATACAAGGATATTTAACGATGGATGCAATTAGTGCGCTCGTATTTGGAATTGTCGTTGTACAAGTTATCCGCTCTAAAGGGATAAAAGAGAGTAGTGAAGTTGCAAAAATAACAGTAGTATCAGGTATTATTGCTGTACTTGGTTTAACGTTAATCTATTTATCACTTGCTTATCTTGGTTCAACGAGTACATCACTTGGTGTATCAGAGAATGGTGGGCTTATTTTAACGAATGTTGTAAATGAGTTATATGGAACAAGTGGTAAAGTTTTATTAGGACTTGTTATTATACTCGCTTGTTTAACAACTTCTGTTGGATTAACATCAGCTTGTGCGGGCTTCTTTACAAACTTATTCCCAAAACTTTCGCATAAAACGATTGTAACAATGGTATGTGTGTTTAGTTTAATTGTATCTAACTTAGGTTTAACACAATTAATCGCAGTTACTTTACCAGTGTTAATGATCATTTATCCAGTTGCAATTGTATTAATTGTACTTTCTTACTTCCATAAATGGATTGGGAAGCGTAATACAATTTATATTGGAGCTATTTTAGGAGCATTGTTAATTAGCTTCTTTGACGGTTTAGAAAGTGCGAACATTAAAATTGACGCGATTTCTAACGTACTACAAATGTTACCATTATATAAAGAAGGAATAGGATGGTTAATCCCATCATGTATTGGCGGGATTCTCGGTTTCTTCTTCTATAAATCAAATGAATCAAGTGAACTACAAAAGAAAGGTGCTTAGGCGCCTTTCTTTTTTTAAAGGTGATTTTTGCATTTTGTCTAAGTAATAAATGGAAGGAGTGATAAAATGGCTAATTTTGAAGATTTTTTAACTTTGGATGTAAGAATTGGAACTGTAATACATGCAGAGGAATTTAAAGAAGCGAGAGTTCCGGCGATTAAGCTGAAAATTGATTTTGGGGAGCTTGGAGTTAAGCAGTCAAGTGCTCAAATTACGAAAAGATATAATCCGGAAGATTTAATCGGTCAGCAAACCGTTGCGATTGTAAACTTTCCACCGAAGCGCGTGGCTGGATATAAATCAGAAGTACTTGTGCTTGGCGGAGTACCTGAAGCTGGTGATGTAGTATTACTTCAGCCTAATATGGAACTGCCAAATGGAACAAAAATTAGTTAGTGTAGAGGCGGGGGGAACATGGATATCGGACGAGAATATTTACAATGTGCCATTTCAAATTTTAAAGCAACAAAGAAGCAAGGAGAGAGTGTACTTTCGCAATTATCGTATGAACAGATTGAATGGTCTTCTCATGAAGCAACAAATAGCATAGCGGTTATTATAAAACATCTGCATGGCAATATGCGTTCTAGATGGACGGATTTTTTAACGTCTGATGGTGAAAAAATAGATCGTAATCGAGATGCTGAATTTGAAGGTGGCTATCATTCTAAGGAAGAGGTTCTCACAGCATGGAATGAAGGATGGGAATATGTTTTTAAAACGATGAATGTCCTAACGCCGCAACAGTTGTTACAGACGGTATATATTCGCAGTGAAGCACAGACTGTTATACAAGCAATTGAAAGACAAATTTCTCATTACGCTTTGCATATTGGACAGATTATTTACATCGGTAAAATGTTAAAAGAAAATGAGTGGGAATGTTTAAGTATTCCGAGAGGACAGTCTGCACGTTATGTAGAGAAAAAACGTTCAACATAATAATAGGAAAGAAACCGATATAAAATGGGGAATAAGAAAATAACCCAAATAATAGATGGTTCTGTAATCATAAGAATGCTGCCAAAAATAAGTCCGTATATAATAAGAAAGAAATTAAAAAGCGTATTCACGGGAATAAATCGTGAGATGAACACTTGCTGTCGTTTAAAACAATCACCGTGAAATAAATATAAGCGGAAGTACGATGTGGTAGTAATAAGATCTTTCTTTCGCGCAATTCTTTTTTTGCATATATGACAGATGAATGGTGGTCGCATTTCATTACGCTCCATGTTTCATATTTATAATTAGGTAAGACAAAAGTAAGTATAAAGTGTATATCCCTATATATGCTCCTGATATAAGAAAAAATGGATTTAGTAAAATACCATGAATGCTTGTCATGAAAACTAAATCTTGTATTAAAACATTATATATATTAATAGAAATAATTGTACCGAGTACATAAAGTGCTAAGTACGCTGAAATATGTAACGCAACACGGATTGTAGGATGCTTAGCAAGCCAGTAAAAAATAAATGATAGTACAATGGGTAATGTTCCTATTAGTAGCTTCAATTCATTTCACCTCATAAACAATATAGCCGGAATTTAGACGGTCTATTCTCTAGAGCTTGTACATAACTTGGAATAGAGAGGGTGATAGTATGAATCGAGGCTTTTTTTATGTGAAATTCACAAGTGTACGTAAGTTAGTTTTATTTATTATTGCTACAGTACTAGCGACTTTTTTTCTTATTAGTATGATGGTAACTTCTATGAAAGAGACAAAGTCAACGTATTTATATAATTGGTTAAACGAGCTATCAATGAATGGTTACATGTACGTTCTTGGGAAAGAAAATCATTATTTTACACAGGAGTATCGAAATTTAAATCAAGATTTTTCGATTTCTTCGTTTCTCTTTTCTATGGCTACGAATATCCGTTTTAATGATGTACGTAGTTTTGTCGGCAAAGAGCTACCTGGTTTTGGTCAGTACGATACAGAAATTGTAATTGCGGGTGAAGGGACAAATTATTCTAACTTACCGATAGAGTCGAGTGTTCCGCTTGAAGAAGTAGTAAAAGAACGGACTGGTGAAGGTGGACAGGCTCAAAAGCCAGATACGAACAAAGAGAAAAAGCAACCGGCTCAAACGACAGGAAAAAGACAAGTTGCATTTATTTATCATTCGCATAGTTGGGAATCTTATTTGCCGTTATTAAATTTAGCAAATGATCCCAATCCAAATAAAGCGACCAGTTCTGTCACGAATATTTCAATAGTCGGCGATCGGTTTCGTGAACAATTAGCAAGCGAAGGGATCGGAGCTACTAACGACAAGACAGATATCGGTCAAAAGTTGATTAGTAAAGGGTTAAATAGTAATAGTTCTTACAAAATGTCACGGGAAATTGTACAAGAAGCAATGACTGGTAATAAAGAACTACAATACTTTTTCGACTTACACCGTGATAGTGCTCGGAAGAATGTTACGACAAAAACCATTGGCGATAAATCATATGCAAAGCTTGCATTTGTAGTAGGGAAAGGAAATAAAAACTATGAAAAAAACTTGCAATTAGCGACGGCTTTACATGAGGCGATTAGTAAGAAGTATCCAGGAGTGAGTCGTGGTGTCATTCAAAAAGGATTCCAAACAGGAAATGGTGTCTACAATCAAGACTTATCCGGGCAAGCGATATTAATTGAAGTTGGTGGTGTAGATAATACGGAGGAAGAACTAAATCGATCGATTGATGCCCTTGCTAAAGCGTTTGGTGAATATTTCTGGCAGGCAGAAAAGGTGAATGGATAAAGTGAAACATAAATAAGTGGAAGAATTTGAAAAAACGTGAGTGTAATACTTACGTTTTTTTGTCATGATGAGACGTCACAGAATAGACATAATTTGTCGTTGTTATAGTAATATCGAAATTTGTCAAATTATACTGGGAGATTTACAAAGGGATTTTCAGGAAAGTAGAGAAAATCTTTTTACAAGGAAAACTTTTTATTATGAAACTGATAGGGTGATAGAAGTGATTAGGGAGATCAAAATAGAAGATGCAGCACCATTTTTGCAATTAAGTAAGCAACTAGATGAAGAAACGAAATTTATGTTATATGAACCAGGAGAAAGAAAATTTACAGACGAGCAACAAGAACAGATGATTCATCGATTTATTGAAAATAAGTATGCAACGATTTTCGTAGCAGTTGAAGATGAGAGAATAGTAGGGTTTATTTTAGTGAATGGAAATCATATTCAAAGAAAAAGACATGTAGCAAGTATTGTAATTGGTATTTTGCAAGAGTATAGCGGGCGAGGTATTGGGACGAGATTGTTTAAAGAGGCTGAGAAGTGGGCAAGATTACATGATGTATGGCGTTTAGAATTAACGGTAATGGCCCACAATACAAGAGCTCAGGCACTATATACAAAAGCTGGATTTGAGAAAGAAGGTGTCAAAAGAGCTGCTCTTATTATCGATGGAGAGAACATCGATGAGTATGAAATGGCCAAATTATTAAAATAAGAGGTCGTTATATGAAAAAAAGATGGACACTACTTGGTATCGTAGCGATGATACTCATTGTTGGAGTAGCAGGAATCAATTATAAAATGTATAAGGATAAGCAGGCGCGTGAGGTAAATGTAAATAACATATTTCCGAAAGCGAAAGAAACGATTGCGAATATGGATGGAGATATTGCGGTAATTAGTAATCCAAATTCGATGCTTGTGCTTGTGAATAAAAATAGGCGTTTACCAGATGGATATAGACCGCCAGATTTAGTTATTCCGAAAGTGCGTTACTCAAGTGAAGGTGATCAAGAAAAGAAAAAAATGAGAAAAGAGGCAGCAGGGGCGCTTGAGGAAATGTTTCAGCAAGCTGATAAGGAGGGCGCTTTTCTTTTTGCGGTTTCTGGATTTAGATCTTTTGATCGACAAAAAGCATTAAATACGATGTATAAAAAACAAGATGGAGAAGCAAAAACAGCGATGTCTAGCGCAGTTCCTGGAACGAGTGAACATCAAACTGGACTAGCGATGGATATTACATCACAATCTGCTAAGTTTCAATTAGAGACAATTTTTGGCGAAACGAAAGAAGGGGAGTGGCTTTCTGAAAATGCCCATAAATTTGGTTTTGTCATTCGATATACAAAAGAGAAAGAATCGCTTACAGGTTATCGATATGAACCATGGCATGTGAGGTATGTGGGAAATCCACAAGCTACATATTTATATGAAAATCAACTGACACTTGAAGAAGTAACGCAGTGAACAATTGAGGGGAGAGAAGGATTATGACGGTGTTATATAAGAAAAAAGTACACGCATATGTAACAAGAGAAAAAGAAGGAGTTATGCAACTGCTTGTTTTTAAACATCGTGATATACCTGAAGCTGGTATACAAATACCAGGGGGAACAGTTGACGAAGGGGAAACGTTAGAAGCAGCACTTTTACGTGAAGTACAAGAAGAATCTGGATTACGTCATTTATGCATAGAAAGATTCCTAGCCGATTACATCATACTTGTGAAAGACAAAAAAGAATATCAAAAGCGCCATTTCTTCCATGTAACGTTACTAACAGATGTAAAAGATGATTGGGAATATATTGTAAGTGCTGGTGAGGAAGATGAAGGTTTAGTATTTTGCTACGAATGGATTGATATTGCAAAATGCCCTGAATTAGCCGGAAAACAAGGTGAGTTTTTACATTTGCTAGATGAGGTATATGTAAAGTAGTAAAAGAGTCTGAAGCGGAAGTTTATTCGTTTCAGACTTTTTTTATTTTTCAGGAAATAAAAGGTTTTTACATCGGTAAGTTGAATTCCTTTAAAAGGATTGTATTTGTATATACGAGGAGCGGAGAAAATGAACAAGTAATAAATACATGATATCAATAAAAGGATTTATAGAAGGAGAATGACGATGGAGATTCAGTTCAATACACGATTACAAAAAGAATTAACAATTCATGAAATACAAGCAGCGATGGAAGCTGGGCAATTAACTTCAAAAGAATTAGTTATGTATTACCTCCATAGAATCGCAAAATATGATCAAGACGGACCAAAAATTAATTCTATTTTAGAAATCAACCCGGATGCAATCTTTATTGCAGAAGCGTTAGATTATGAAAGAAAGATAAAAGGTGTAAGAGGTCCATTACATGGTATGCCTGTGTTACTTAAGGACAATATTGGAACGAATGATTCCATGCATACAAGTGCAGGTACGATTGCCTTGGAACAAAATATAAGTAGTGAAGATGCATTTCTTGTGACGAAACTGCGAGAAGCAGGAGCGGTCATAATAGGAAAAACAAATATGACAGAATTAGCAAACGCAATGTCATTTGACATGTGGGCTGGATATAGTGCAAGAGGTGGGCAAACAATAAACCCTTACGGTACAGGTGAGGATGATATGCTTGTTGGTGGCTCAAGTACAGGATCTGCGATAGCAGTTGCGGCTAACTTTACAGTAGTATCTGTTGGAACGGAAACAGATGCTTCTATATTAAGTCCAGCAGTTCAAAACTCTGTAGTCGGTATTAAACCAACTGTTGGTTTAATTAGTCGTAGAGGTATTATTCCGTTCACGTATTCGCAAGATACAGCCGGTCCATTTGCTAGGACAGTAACAGATGCCGCTATTTTGCTAGGGAGTTTAACTGGGGTAGATGAGAAGGATGTAGCTACTCATAAAAGTGAAGGTATAGCAGAGCGTGATTATACAAAGTATCTTGATGTTAATGGCTTACATGGAGCAAAGATTGGTGTATTTAGCAATGCATCGAAAGATTATTATGAAACTGGAGAGTACGATGAACAATTGTTTAAGGAAACAATTGAGGTGTTGCGTAGTGAGGGAGCAACAGTAATAGAAAATATTGATATTCCTTCTTTTCATAGAGAATGGAGCTGGGGAGTTCCGCTTTATGAACTAAAGCATAGTTTAGATAACTATCTTTCTAAATTACCTTCTACTATTCCAGTGCATTCTATTTCAGAGCTAATGGCGTTTAATGAAAACATAGCTGAAAAAGCTTTAAAATATGGACAAACTAAGTTAGAAAGAAGAAAAGATTTTCCCAATACGTTAAGGAATCCTGAATATATAAACGCAAGATTAGAAGATATATATTTTTCGCAAGAACAAGGTATTGACTTTACACTGAAAAAATATAATCTTGATGCAATTTTATTCCCTTCCTATATCGGCTCCACTATATGTGCGAAAGCGGGTTATCCGTCTATAGCAATACCGGCAGGATATATGGATAACGGGAGACCGTTTGGAATTACTCTTGCAAGCACGGCTTTTTCTGAGGGGACCTTGATTAAATTAGCATATGCTTTTGAACAAGCGACAAAACATAGAAAAATTCCGAGTTTGTCATAAATAGAATATATAAAAAGGACAGGAGTTTCTGTCCTTTTTGCTTTATTGATTACATTGAAATATCTTTCTGATCTGTCTTATGATATTTTAATAGGCTGAAAGATAAACAAGCAGAACATAAAATAAGAAAAGCAGCGATGATATAAATCGTACGAACACCAAATAAATCGGTAATAATTCCAACGCTAAGCATAGAAAGACCAGAAGCTGTAGAGAGGAGTGCACCATGAGCTGTATAAATTTTTGATAGTAAAGTAGGGGCGACACTGGATTGTAGCACTGTCGTTTGAGAAATATCTCTAATTTGATAACATGGACCCATTAGAACGCATAGAAAAAGCGCAATAAACCCGCTACTTGTCATACCATATAAAAATGTAAGAATACTAAACATAAGAGAGCCTATCGCCATGGAGCGTATTAAATTGTTTTGAATGTATGTACTCATTTTCCACGCTAATATCCCGCCAATTAACGTCCCAACATAATAACTTGTATTAATATACCCCCACCACTCTTCACCTTTATGAAGGACAGTTGTTACATAAGCCATCGTAATAGCACCGATCCATATCGTCCCTGCGAAAGTTTCAATTAAGTCCATGCATGTAACGATACGGAGAGACGGGTTCTGAAATAAGAGTTTCCAACCTTCCAATAAAGCAGTGCCTTTTGAAGAAGAAGGCTCTATTACTCGTTCATTATGTATGGAACGCAATGAAACGTGTAGTGCAACACATCCAAAAATCATCAATATGTTATTCAACATAAGTGTAGAAGTGGCGCCGATTAGAAGAACAATAACACTTGTAAATGAATAAGCAGCGGCCTGCGCAATTTGTGTGGAAAAGGAAAAAATACTATTTACTTTTACTAATTTTTCTTTTCGTGTAAGGCGAGGCAGGATACTGTATAATAATGGTGCGCTCCAGCCGCTACATAATGAAATGAAAAAAATGAAAATGAATAGTGCTACAACGTTTGTGGATAGGGATGGAAATAAAATCATTAATAAAAATAATAGGGCAGTTTTTATCCATTGTAGTGTGAAAAGTAATGAATAAGATGAAAAACGATTCATGATAAGTGGTGCAGATGTATTTGCTATAAGATTAGTTATGACTTGGAGTAATGGAAACAGAGCAGTTAATGTTGCTGATTTCGTTGTGATATACATATGGGTTGTAATAATCATGATGTATACGATGTCAGCGAGAGTAATGCATATTTTTGATCCTAAATAGTAAGTTAATGAACGATTTTGCAAATAAATACACCCCTTTCTTTTAAAAAAAATTCACTAGCCAGAATAATTATAATTTGGAAATTAAATTTTCGAAAGAATTTAATTTTTTGTCACTTTTTGAAAGGGATTTTCATGTATAATGAAGAATATATTAATATAGTATTTTAATAATACTCATTATAACAGTGAATATGTACAATAGCTTGTAGTAAGCGCCCCTGTATAAGAAAGGGCGGATAAACCATTCTTTTTTTCATATACATATAGAAAATGAGAAAGAAAGTGAGGGTTGTATATGGCTGCTTGGGTAATTTGGTTTATAATAGCGGGTATTTTATTTATTGCAGAAATGTTGTCGATTACGTTTTATATGCTTTGGCTTGGAATTGGAGCTGTTGTCGGAGGTCTAATTGCTTTGTTTGCTCCTGATGCGCTACTGTTACAAGTTATTGCTGGCGCGATTGTAAGTTTAACATTGACTTTCTTTACGAAAAGAATTTCAAAAAACTTTCGAGAAGCAAAAGGTTTTACTGATACAGTAGATATGTTAGTCGGTAAAAAAGGGATTGTTATGCAAGCGATTACAAATGAAGCGAATGGTATTGTGAAGGTGGATGGAGATACTTGGACAGCTATTGCAGATGATCCAATTAATGCTGGAGAAAAAGTTATTGTTATAAAGAGGAATAGTACTATATTACAAGTGAAAAAGGAGAGTGAATAAATATGGCAGTAGCATTAACATTAACGATTATTTTCGCACTAATTGTTGTTACATTTATTGCATTAACAATTAAGATTATTCCACAGCAAAAAGTTGGAGTCGTGGAGAGATTTGGTAAGTTTCAGCGTATTATGCAGCCTGGATTAAATTTATTAATACCAATTGTAGACCGCGTTCGTGTATATCATGACTTACGTATTCAACAAACGAATGTACCACCGCAGAAGGTAATTACGAAAGATAATGTACAAGTAGAAATTGATACAATTATTTTCTATCAAATTGTGGAACCAGAACTTGCGACATATGGTATTTCGAACTATGAATATGGTGTTCGTAACATTACTTCTGCAACGATGCGCCAAATTATCGGTAAAATGGAACTGGATGAAACGTTATCTGGTCGTGAAAAAATTTCAACAGAAATTCGCTTAGCACTTGATGAAGCAACAGAAAAATGGGGCGTTCGTATTGAACGTGTTGAAGTTGTTGACATTAATCCGCCGAAAGATGTGCAAGCATCAATGGAAAAACAAATGAAAGCAGAACGTAATAAACGTGCGATTATCTTAGAAGCGGAAGCTGCAAAACAAGATAAAGTCCTTCGTGCTGAAGGGGAAAAGCAAAGTAAAATATTAATGGCTGAAGGGGATAAAGAAGCACGTATTCGAGAAGCTGAAGGTATAAAAGAAGCAAAGGAACTAGAAGCGCAAGGGGAAGCAAGAGCGATTGAGGAAATTGCAAAAGCAGAACAAAATCGAATTGAATTACTTCGTGCAGCAGATTTAGATGAACGCGTACTTGCTTATAAATCATTTGAATCATTGATTGAGGTTGCAAAAGGACCAGCAAATAAAGTCTTTATTCCGTCTAATGCAATTGAAACACTTGGTACTCTTGGGGCGATTGGAGAAATCTTTAAAGAAAAACAAGCGAAGAAATTGCCTTCTTCAGATACACCAAAAGAACAATAAGAGTGAAAAAGAGAAGTGGGATGCCATTTCTCTTTTTATTTTTTATCATTGCATTAATTTATTGAGTACATTTTTCATTCTTAGATGAATGGGGATTACTTTATTATTTTGAAAAATTTCAATAATATGTTAAAATTTAATCTTGATTTTAAGGAGAGAAGGGGAAATAAGAATGCAAATACTACTAATAAGACACGGTGAATCCGAAGCGGACATTTTACAGGTACATGAAGGACGAGCTGACTTTGAATTAACAGAAAAGGGAAGACAGCAAGTACAAAGGCTTGTACAGAAAGTGAAAGAGGATTTTCCGCCAGATTTCATTTGGGCAAGTACATTAAAACGTGCTCGCGAAACAGGTGAAACATTAGCAGAAGGAATTGGATGCCCAATTCAATTAGAAGAGGAATTAATGGAGTTCAATAATGGAGTGCAAGCAGGCTTATCATTTGAAGAAGCAAAGAAATATCCAGAGCCAAAGTTTCTTCATGACCGCTTTGAAAATGGGGAATCATTTATTGAATTTAGAATGAGAATAGAAGGAATCTTTTCTAAAATCGTGACAGAGAATACATATGACCGAATTGCAATTGTTGCACACGGTGGTGTAATAAATAGTATACTACGTGCATTTTTCAAAATGCCAATCTCAATGGATTATTACTTTAAAATGGGAGATACGGGAATCAGTTTAATTGAAATTGATGGGGAACAAAAAACGGTACATTTCATTAATGATACGAATCATTTGGAAGGGATATAAAGACCCGTGTACAAAGTAGTGTTTTTTGATGTTGACGGTACGCTTTTAAGTGAGATTGATAGAAGTATGCACGAAAGCACAAAAGAAGCGATACAAAGATTAATAGATAAAGGAATTCACGTAGTTGTTACAACAGGGAGACCTTATAGCTTGTGTTCACAATTTAAGGAACTAGGCATAAATACGTTTATTTCTGCAAATGGTGCACATATCAAGTGTGAGGAAACAGTTATACATAAATCAGTACTTTCAAGTGAAATCGTTCATGATATCTCAGAGTTTGCTGAATTACATGGTCACGGTATTTCTTATTTTACAGAGGATTTTGAAATGAACGGAATAGCCTCGGATAGTGAGCGTGTAATGCAAGCACTTAGCGAGACGTTGAATTTAGAGAAGTATCCTGAAAAAAGCAGGGATTTGTCAGAAGAGGTCTATTGTTTATGTCTGTATGCGGATGAAATAGAATCTAAAAAATTTATTGAAAAATACCCAATGCTGACATTTGACCGTTTTCATAGTTACGTAATAAACGTATTGGAAGATAATAAAGTATCAAAATTAACTGCAATTCAAAAGATATTAGATCACTTAAACATTTGTAAATCAGAAGCGATTGCATTTGGCGACGGTGGAAATGATATTGAGATGTTGCAGTATGTAGGATTAGGTATTGCGATGGGGAATGGCGGAGAAGAGTTAAAAACAAGAGCTGATTTCGTTACAAAGAAGGCGAGTGAAGGTGGTATTTCCTTTGCCTTAAAGGAGTTTCGTCTTATTTAAAAATAATAGCTAGTCAGTTTGAAAAATCCTGTTTTAATTACAGGATTTTTTTGTCTAACAATATTCTTGCAATAAAAGGAAAAATGTGAGTATAATGAAAAGTAGTTAGGTAAGCTAATTAATTGAAGAGAAAGGAGAGTGAAGATGAATGGATTCAAAAAAGGATTCTCTTCCTTTAGGGATTGGGCCGTATGCTGAGCTAATAAAAAAGACAGTATCAGCGGATACGGATCCAATCGCAGCAAAACTTGGTTTGTTAATGTTATGGACGTCTGATAATGTTCTAGATGCTGTTGATGTAGATTTAGCTCCGCTTGGTATATCGGAAAGTAAATTAGATTTTTTACTGTTGTTTATTTTGCGTGAAATGGAATCAAATGGGGAAGAAGTGAATATGAGTCCTTCGGATATTGCGAGTCGATTAGGGATAACACGTGCTTCTGTCACTGGTCTATTAGATTGGATGGAGAAACGAGAGTTAATCGTAAGATTCCATCATTCTGAAGATCGAAGAAGACTAAAAGTGAAAATTACTCCGAAAGGAAAAGAGCTAGTTACACACTCTTTACCAACTTTTTGGTTATCTTGCGCTTCGTTAGTTGACGATTTTAATCAAGAAGAGCGTCAAGTTTTAGAAAGGTTATTAAATAAAATGCAAGTAAATATGCAGGTGAAATTAGGAGAAGGTAGGTAAATAAGTTGATTATAAGGGTCAACTTATTTATTTGGAAATATAATTAGCTTACCTTATTATATGTTTAACTAATTTCATGATCTGTCATGTTTTTTACGATGTAATTAAAATAAGTAAGCGTGCTTTAGAGGTTTTAAATTGATAAAAAATTGTAATAAGGGAGAGATATTATGATGGAAATAGGAAAGGAAATAAATAGTGAAAAGAATTATACAATAATGACCGTTGTATTATGTTGGTCGGGTATGGTAGTGATGTCTAGCTTATATGTAACAATCCCTTTAATTGCACTATTTTCAGACCTTTTTAATGTTTCACTAGCACAAGCTGCAGCTACAGGCAGTATATTTTCTGTTGGCTTTGCTATTGGTTGCTTGTTATTTGGGGCAATCTCTGATAAATATGGGCGGAAAAAAGTGATCTTCATTGGATTACTTGCTCTGTCGATTATTTCGTTTTCCTTAGGGTTTGTGGATAGTATATTGTGGCTTGTTATTTTTAGGGGCTTACAGGGTATTGCAGCAGCTACATTTTCTCCGGTAGCGTTAGCTTACGTTGTAGAAATGTTTCCAGTAGAAAAAAAGGTTACAACAATAGGATTTGTTAGTACGGGTTTTTTAGTAGCTGGAATTGTAGGGCAGGTAATAAGTACGGTTGTTAGTCAACATTTTGGATGGCATATGGTGTTCTTTCTTCTTAGCATTGTCTATATGATTACTGCTGTATGGATTCAGTATTCTCTTCCGAAAGGGGAGATATCTCAATCTTATACTGATATTTTGGGACCGATTAAACAGATAGGTAAAGTCTTTACACATAAAAGCTTATTATTGAGCTATATGATTGCGTTTGTTTTATTAATGGCTTTTGTTAATATGTATACTGTTTTAGGGAATTATTTGAGCTCTCCTACTTATAATTTAACTGCAGAACAAATCCTTTATTTTCGCTTAGCGGGGCTAATTGGTATGCTGCTGTCACCACTTACAGGTCGTTTAACAAAGAGGTTCGAAGTAAGGAAGGTTCTGCAAGGTGGATTGCTAGTCGCTATTTTTAGTCTAAGCGCAATGGGCTTTGTTTCGTATTTGCCTCTTCTTGTCATAATGAGTGTCTGTTTTGTAATAGGTATTGCTATATCCGTACCGTCTTTAGTCGCTCTTGTCGGCCAATTGGGAGGGAAAGCAAGGGGAATAGCAGTTTCTATTTATACCTTTATTTTATTTTTAGGCACTAGTATAGGACCCATCATTTCTATTTATCTTATGAAAATAGGAAGTTATGCCCAAACATTTATTTTATTAGGAATGATACTTTTTATTGGTTTTATAGCTTCTCTATTTATAAATAATGAATGAGTGAAAAATCATTCAAATAAAGGAATGTGAGGATCTTTCGTATGCTCACACAATAAAATATGAATTTGCCCACGATGATGATAAAAGTGTGCAACAATTTCAAGCAACCATTCAAAGCGTGAATAAGAAATCCCCCAATAAGCAGTCTTCATTTCCGCTAATTGTTCATTGGAATAGGATAAAAAAGTTTTAGAAAGTAAATCGTAGCCCTGTATCATCGTTTGTTGTATTTGCGTAATTGTTTCGGGTGTTTGTTCTTTATAGAAAGTATGTAGTTGTTTTTCCGTAATCCCATTTAAAATGAGTAGATCTGCATGGCAAATAAGAGAAAGATGTGCACACATTTCAAATACTGATCGCTTCGAGTGAATGGGGCGTATTTTTAAAGTGTCTTCATTATATTGGTTAAGCATTTGAATAGAAGTATCAACAGCAACTTTAAGTTGATGCAAGGCAGATTCTACAAACATTGTAATTCTCCTCATCTCCGTATATAATAGTTTCTTAAGGGTATTATATCATACTCAAAATTCCGAAAATTCTAGTAGTTTGACTAGCATATTGAAAAGTATTATATTGTAAAAGGTCATATGAAACGTGAAATAGAATGGAATGCAATTATTGAGTTAGGAGTTAGACCAATGAGTTTGAAATATGGAAGAGATACAATTATTGAAGTTGACTTAAATGCAGTAAAACATAATGTAAAAGAATTTAAAAAACGAGTGAATGATGAAAATATTGCAATGATGGCTGCTGTAAAAGCAAATGGGTATGGCCACGGGGCAGTTGAAGTTGCGAAAGCTGCTATTGAAGCAGGAATAAATCAGCTTGCAGTTGCATTTGTAGATGAAGCGATAGAGTTAAGAGAAGCAGGAATTAACGTGCCGATTTTAATTTTAGGCTATACATCAGTAGCAGCTGCTGAAGAGGCAATTCAATATGACGTTATGATGACTGTTTATAGAAGTGAAGATTTACATGGTATAAATGAAATCGCAAACCGTCTTCAAAAGAAAGCGCAAATTCAGGTGAAAATTGATACAGGAATGAGTCGTATCGGTTTACAAGAAGAAGAGGTTAAACCATTTTTAGAAGAATTAAACCGTATGGAGTATGTAGAGGTAGTAGGAATGTTTACACATTACTCTACGGCAGATGAAATTGATAAATCATATACGAATATGCAAACAAGTTTATTTGAGAAAGCTGTCAATGCAGCAAAAGAATTAGGAATTCATATTCCATATATTCATAGTTCAAATAGTGCAGGTTCAATGGAACTAAGTAATACATTTCAAAATATGGTTCGTGTAGGTATTGGAATTTATGGAATGTACCCTTCAAAAGAGGTAGATCATTCAGTTGTTTCTTTACAGCCTGCGTTGTCGTTAAAATCAAAAATAGCTCATATTAAACATGCGAAGAAGAATCGCGGTGTAAGTTATGGGAATACGTATGTAACGACGGGTGAAGAATGGATTGCAACTGTACCGATTGGCTATGCTGATGGCTATAATCGTCAGTTATCTAATAAAGGGCATGCATTAATAAATGGAGTTCGAGTACCTGTTATTGGCCGTGTTTGTATGGATCAGCTCATGTTAGACGTTTCAAAAGCAATGCCAGTACAGGTTGGGGATGAAGTAGTATTCTACGGTAAACAAGGCGAAGAAAACATTGCAGTAGAAGAAATCGCAGATATGTTAGGTACCATTAACTATGAAGTTACATGTATGCTAGACAGAAGAATCCCGCGAGTGTATAAAGAAAATAATGAAACGGCTGCTGTCGTAAATATACTAAGAAAAAACTGAATCGTTATGATTCAGTTTTTTTATTTTTGACAAATGAAAAATGCTCTATTTGTACCGTGTATTTGAATGTTCTTAAAACCTACAGATTCCAACGAAGAAATTATTTCTTCATTGGAATAACAAGCTTCCTCAAAAGAAAAGTCACTTCTTGTCCAAGCATTATCTAGATCATGTTTAAATAGTATAAAGTTCATTATTGCTTTTTTATTTTCGTTATCATAGGTAGAGTCAATCGTACATACATATTCTTCCGCTGAAATATGAAATGAAGCAATCCAATTTTCAAGAAAACCTTTCTCCATATTCATATCAAATACGAATGTACCTTCGCTATGTAATACGGAGTAAACATTACGAAAAACATTTTTTAATTCATCTAATTTTAAAATATGGTTTAAGCTATCACCGGTAGAGATAACATAGTGAAATTGTTCATTTATATTGAAATAACGAGCATCATCGACGATAAAGGTTGCGTCTGGCGCGTTTTGACGTGCGTATTCAATCATTTGAACAGAACCATCTATACCAGTTACTACAAAAGTATTATCAATTAATTTCTTAGTAAGGTGACCAGTCCCGCAGCAAAGATCTAAAATATGAGAATGAGGTGGTGCATATTGTAAAACGAGTTTTTCCAAAAGTAGATAGGAGTGTTCAGCGTAATGCCCCCAATGTTTATTATAAATGGATGCGAAAATATCATAATCAGAATAAATTAGTTTTTTAGACATATGTATTCACATCAAGATTCATTACATTATAATAATCATGCTTCGTTTTTATTTCAAAACCACATTGTGTATATAGTTTTAAAGCATTGTTATTTTTCGTTTCGACGTCTAATTCAATTGTTGATATTCCTTCTGAAATAAGGGTATGTACCATATAACTAAGAATATCTTTTCCGTATCCTTTACCTTGATAAGAAGGATGAACGGCGAAGCCTGATAGTGTAGTAGATTGCTCATGCTCAGAAACTGTAATCGTTCCTATCACTTTGTCGTCGATAAGAGCACTGTAAACTTGATGAGAAGGTGAACTCATCATTTTTTGTAACCATGTAGCGGTATTTTCTACTGAATCTCCAAAAGCTTTACTGGAAAGTTCAATAAGATCAAGAAGTGATTCTGAAGATGCAAGAGTAAGCTGTATAGTATGCTTTGTTGTTTTTGGCCCTTCTTTTGTTTTGAACGCCATACTATATTCACTATATAAATAAGGTAACTTCAAACGTTTTGCAAATTCTTTCCCAGAAATAGAATCTCCATTCATAATAAGAAGAGCTTCATTTGCCTCTCTTGTTCGTATTTCTTTCATTGCGGTTTGTAGAAGAGTAGTGCCTATATGTTGTTTCCTATAGTTCGGATGAACAAACCCTAGTAACTCCAGTTTTGTCGGTCTTTCAAAGTCATACATACTTAATACACCAATTAATTGAGTATTATCATAAAATAGGAAATCATATATCTCTTCATTGTTACGAGCAGTTAAAAAGTTTACATGTAAATCTGAAGAGTAATCAATTTGATCGTGTTGCCCACAAATATGAGCTAAATCTTTCATTTGCTGAATTTCGTTCGTAGTTAAAGATTTCTTTCGTTCAATATTCATTTCATAATCCCTCGCATTCATATTTAAAAATAGGATGGATGACTTAGCCACTTTTTTAACTCCACGCTGCCCTGAACAGATAATAATCGGTACAAATATCGATAAGGAGATCTACATTCTGCAAGGTCAGGAATGGGCATGATGGTTTCGTAACCTAGTTTAAAAGCATGAGCCTCTTTTTCAGTAAATATATATTCTAAGCCGATAAAATCAAACTCCCTTGGAGCAACTGCGTAGGCTTCTGTATCTACTAAACCTGTAATAGTAGTACCATCTGATAAAAACTGAGTGGGGTCCATATCAATTAAAACGAGCGTTGATTTCTTTGGTGCTGGTAAGGAAGAAAGCTGAGATTCAAAAGTAGAAAATGAGTTATAGATGTCAGCGTTATCGGAATAGAACTTATTTACAAGATCTTTACTGACTTTTAATATATGAGACTTAAACTCTTCTAGTGGAATGTGGAAAGTACTTGATGGGTTTCCTATAAACTCTGCTTGAAACGAATGAATTTCTGCTAGTCCTTTTCCGAGACTGAATAAAATTGAATCAGGTTGTCCGAGGAAGGATTGCAGTGTACTTCCTGTCAGTTTTTCGACAGTAACATATTCCCGTCCATTTAAAACATGTTTTTGTAAAATAGTCGGGATTGGCAGGGTAGTATGCTTTTTCAACAATGCATGTATATTTTCTAAATGATGTACGTTCCTTGGATCAATTCCAAATAGGTTTTTACACCCCCACCAAAAATCATTATTTGGTTCATCATTCATTTTAGAAGAACGAATGATGACTTCTGCATCTTCTGTTCGGACGAGAAAGACATCGCTTGCATGGTCTTCGTAACCTGGGTGTAAAGCTTGAACAGATAAAATAGGTGAAGTGAATAGCTGTTGTAGCATGAAGTCTCTCCTTTTTCTGTAAATTCTATAAATTAAGTATATAACATGTCGTATGGTAAGAGGTAAAGTTTTTGATTCTACATAAGAATCACCAAAAAGGTGAAAAATGTGTGTATATAAGGCAATTTCTTTGTATTTGCGAAAAAAATTAGTTATGATAATACTAAGAAAATATATAAGTTTTGGGGGTAATGAATGAAAAGGTTATTTGAATACATATTATTAACAATTGGCTCAATTATTGTAGCGGGTTCATTAGAGCTTATTTTAGCACCTAATGGATTAGTAGATGGCGGGGTAACGGCCATTGCTATCATGGCAAATAAAGTTGCTGGATTACCGCTGTACGGGGTGTTTTTAGGACTTAATATTCCTATCCTGCTATTTACCGCAAAAGTAATGGGGAAGAAGTTCTTCATCCGTACATCTTATGCAAATGTAGTTACAACACTCGGGTTAATTTATTTAAAACCATTTCCTGCGATTACAACTTCTGAACTATTAATTGTACTTTATGGTGGAGTATTGTTTGGAATTGGCGTTGGGATCGTTGTTAAAATGGGTGGAGCAATAGACGGATCAGAAATGTTAGCAGTTTGGATGAACAAACACTTTAAAGTACCGATTAGTACATTTTTACTTGCGGTAAATGCAGTTATTTTCACATTTGTAGCGATTTTATTTTCAATCGAACAAGCGATGTTCTCATTAGCAATTTTCTATATTGTTACGAAGATGATTGATTTCATATTAGATGGTATAAATCAAGGAAAGAGCGTTATGATTATTTCTGGTAAAAATAAAGAAATAGGCGATCTACTTATGAAAGAATTGCAATTATCTGTTACGTATCTACATGGAGAAGGTGGTTTTTTAGGAGAAGAAAAGAGAATCATTTATTGTATTACAAACCGTTTCATTTATCCGAAAATGAAAGATCTCGTTCTCTCTGTAGATCCAACTGCTATCATTGAAGCTTCCTATTCAACAGAAACAACTGGTGTTAAGCGTCCGGGAAGGACTGCGAGATCAGAAAAATAGTGTATGGAAATAGCTCCACGTAAGTATAACTTGCGCGGAGCTATTCTTGTGTAGAGAACCAGGCCTTTTTCAGTAATTGGACAACGGTTTCGATACGATTCTCTGGAATACTGCCAAAACCGAGTAATACATACGATTCCTCTCTTTTATTATGAACAGAATCGTATGTGGAGAGAGGGTATAACTTAATACGTTCTTTTGCGGCCGCATAAATAAGTTCTTGTTCATTCATCCCGTTATGAACGTGAAGTACGATATGCAGTCCGGATTGTTCACCAAGTACATGAACGCTATTACCCATTTCGTTTGTAATAGATTTAATTAAAGAAGTATGTTTTCTTTTATATAACGTGCGACTTCGGTTAATATGACGTTCCCAATCACCATTTTGAATAAAGGTAGCAAAGGTAAGTTGTTGCAGCGTAGAAACCGTTTGTTTAAACATACCACCAAGTTCTTGATAAGCTCCTAATAGATGAGGGGGTAAAACGATATATCCCATTCGTAAAGAAGGTAAAAAAGATTTTGAGAAAGTTCCCATATAAATAACGCGTTCATTTGAATCTAGCCCTTGTAAAGAAGGAATAGGTTTTCCTATATAGCGGAATTCCCCGTCGTAATCATCTTCAATAATATAGCCCTTACAATCATTCGCCCATTTTAATAACTCGAGTCTTCTAGATAACGGCATAATGATTCCAAGTGGAAATTGGTGAGATGGAGTGACATACGCTACATTGGAACCCGATTCACGCAAAGCGGAAATATGAATCCCTTTATCATCTAAAGGGATAGGGTGAATGGGAAGGCCAGAACTTTGAATCATAGCAGGGATACGGTGAAATCCAGGATTTTCGATTCCGTATTCTTTTTTTTGACCAAGCAGTTGAAGTAGTAGCCAAAGAAGAGGCTGCGTACCTGCTCCGATAATAATTTGATCAGGTGAAGAATGTACCCCGCGAGCATGATATAAATACTTTGAAATATGTTCTCGTAGAACGAGCTCACCTTGTGAATCTTCTTTAGCAAATAATTCATTTTCATACTGAAATAAAGTTTCTTGTATTGCTCTTTTCCAGTTTGTTATCGGAAAAGCTTTTTGATCAATAAGTCCTTGACTACAATCATAATCATACTGTTTGCTTTCTGTATTGTTAGCACTGTTTGATGCAATTTGCTGTTTCTTTTGAATGACATCGATATCAACTTCTGCAACAAAAATCCCGCGTTTCGGTTTGCTTTCTACATACCCTTCAGCTAGTAATTGTTGATAAGCAGATTCAACTGTAATACGGCTCACATTAAGTTGCATAGCTAAATTTCTGTGAGAAGGAAGGCGTGTACCGGCACATAGTGATCCACGAGAGATTTCTCGTTTCAAATATTCGTAAATCTGTATATAAATGGGTGTTTTACTTTGCGATTGTAATGGGATAGTAAGATCCATTCGTTGACGCTCCTCTTTATACTGGCCTTATAAAAAAGAATAGAACTGTCACTTAAGTTAAGGGCAGTTGTTTTCTATAATGATGATATAACATTTAGAAAATTTTATAAATAGTAAGGAGAGGTTCATAATGAATATTAGAGCGGTAGTAACAGAGGCAGACTTACATGATGTATTCCCAGTATTACAGCAATTACGAACGAAGCTTTCAAGAGAAGAAGCGAGTTCTTTATTTCAAAAAATGAAAGAAGAAAACTATAAACTATTTTCGCTACGTAATGAAGAGGGTGAAGTTGTGAGTCTAGCCGGTGTAGCAATTTGTACGAATTTTTATAATGAGAAACATGTTTTCGTATATGACCTTGTAACCGCGGAAGCTCACAGATCAAAAGGATATGGTAAAGTTCTGCTGTCCTATGTAGAAAAATGGGGGAAAGAAAAAGGGTGCAGTTCTATCGTTCTAACATCCGCGTTTCCAAGAATGGATGCACATCGTTTTTACGAAAGAGAGGGCTATGATAAGGTAAGTTATTCTTTTTATAAAGAGTTATAATACTAAGTAGGTTCCGTGTGCGAAAATATATGGAGCCTATTTTCTTTTTCAGATTTGAGCTAGGAACAGGTTTAGTAATATAATTTGTCGAATATTAGAAATTAACAAGGGAATATTGAATTTAGAGAATGTTAGGAGCGTTTATACTTGGAAAAAATAAAGAAATTGTCTATACCAAATGATGTAAGAGTCATCATTATTTCTGATATTCATGGAGAATTAGATCTTTTTAAGGAACTACTACATAAAGTTAATTTTCAAGATGAGGATTATTTAATTATTAATGGCGATCTTTGTGAGAAAGGAAGAGACAGCATCGGCGTTGTAAACTATGTGATGGATCTTGTAGTTAGTAAGCCAAACGTGTATGTAATTGAAGGTAATTGTGAAGTTGTAGTAGAAGCGCTTGTAAATGAAAACCCTGCGCTAATACATTATTTATGTACGCGAAAGAATACAATTTTTAATGAGTGGCTAGGTCAATTGAACGTTTCCATTAATGAAGAAAGTGATATTTGTGACCTGAAAAACATATTGATGGGCCATTTTTCAAAAGAAATAAAATGGCTAACAGAATTGCCAACTGCTATTGAAACAGAAGATTATATCTTTGTACATGCGGGTCTTGAAGATAGAGAGGATTGGAAAGAAACGGAACGGAAAAATGCGATAGCAATGCCGGAGTTTTATAATAAATCACATAGAGTAAATAAGTACGTAGTTGTCGGTCATTGGCCTGTTGTAAACTATTCTGATGAAGCACCATCTAATAATCCAGTTATTGATGAGGAGAAAAAGATTATTGCGATTGACGGTGGAAATGCGATTAAAGAAGCAGGACAATTAAACGCATTTATCATTCAGAGGACAAGAGCAGGCGATACGTTTTCTTATACATATGTAGACTATTTTCCAGAGTATGAAGTGATAGCAGATTTTAATGCAAACTCAGAAATGCAGGGCGGGGTGACATATCCGTATTATTACATAGAGCCTATGGAGAAGATGAAAGATTATACGGTATGTAAGCAAAGAGAAACGAATAAATTACTCTCTGTGAAAAATGAATATATTAGGCAACTTGATTCAGGTGAATACACAGTGAAAACTGATATTTCTTGTGCACAAATAAGCGTAAGAAAAGGGGACATTGTTTCTCTCATTGATAACAGATGTTCAGGATATGATTTAATTAAAAGAGATGGAGTAGAAGGCTGGATAGAGAAAGGTATTTTAGTTGAGATAGAAAAGATGAAATAGGAGGTATGGAGCCTTCTATTTTTTATTATCTTTTTATAATCGATATCTGTTTTGATTTTTCTGAAAAAATATTATAATTATATATGAAATAAAGAGAGATGTAGGAGGAAATTATGCAAAACGTAATAGTAAAAGGGGATAAAGTTACAATTCGTACAATTGAAGAATTAGATATAAAGACATTATGGAATCTTGTATTTAAAGAAGAAAATCCAGAATGGAAAAAATGGGATGCGCCATATTTCCCGTTCTCAATGCAAGAATACCCGCCTTATAAAGAGAGGATGCAAACGCGTTTAAAAGAAGAACCTCTATCCAATTTAATTATAGAACATAACGGTCAAATTATAGGGACAGTCGGGTTTTATTGGGAATATAAACCGACGCGTTGGTTGGAGATGGGGCTTGTTATTTATAATCCAAATTACTGGAATGGTGGCTACGGTACAGAAACGTTAACGTTATATCGAGATTTACTATTTGAAAAGATGGAAATTGGTAGGGTAGGAATCACGACTTGGTCTGGTAATGAACGAATGATGAAAGTAGCGGAGAAAATAGGAATGACTTTAGAAGGTAGAATGCGCAAATGCCGTTATTATAACGGAACATACTATGATTCTATTCGAATGGGAATGATTCGTGAAGAATGGGAAGCGCTACATGTAACGAAGGGGTGAGGAAGTATGTACGCTATTATTGCTACATTTGATCGTGTGTTTACTAATAAAATAATAGAATTGCAAAATGAAATAACAAATATCATTGGCACGAATCAATTAGCCGGAGTAGAACCTCATATTACATTAGCTGACTACAATGAGTTAGATGTTCATTTATACACGGAGAAATTAGAGGGATTTGTAGCTGTTCAAGAGAATATGGCTGGGGTAACTTTTCCTTCTGTAGGAATTTTTCCTACTAACGGAACGATCTTTTTAGCACCGACCATTACAGATGAATTGTTAAAACTTCATCATTCTTATCATGATAAATTTAAAACTTTTCATGATAATTTAAATTCATATTATGTACCAGGAAAATGGGTTCCGCATTGTACAATTGCAAATAAGTTACATGTAAATCATTTTTTAAGTGTAATGGAACATATATATGAAAAATTTGATTATGCAACAGCATCAATTGAGAAATTAAAATTAATTAAAGTAAATTATGAAAATGGTTCTGCCATTTCTTCTAGTATATTAGCAGAATATAATTTTAAGAGAATGGAGACATCGAGATGACATATGTAATTAGAGAAATGAAGCAAGAAGACATTCACGCTGTACAATCAGTAGCGAAAATAGCTTGGCATGATACGTACGAAGGTATTATTCCGAGAAAGATTCAAGACAGTTTCTTAGACGAGGCTTATTCTGATGAAAAAATGAAATATCGTCTTGAAAATACACATTTATTCGTTGCGGAAGAAGAGGGAGAAGTAATTGGCTTTGCGAATTTTTCACCTGTTAGATTGCAAAACGAAGCAGAATTAGGTGCGATTTATTTGTTACCAGATCAGCAAGGGAAAGGGATCGGAAGTGCCTTATTACAAAAAGGGTTAACGGCATTAAAAGGAATTCGGAAATTATATATTCATGTAGAAGCAGCGAATGAAAAAGGAAAACGTTTTTATGAAGCGAAAGGTTTTGCGCAATTAGAGGAATTTGAAGAAGATTTTGAAGGACATATGATGCAGACAGTAAGGATGGTTTTATACGTATAAGGAGGACTAGAAATGAAGATATTTGATTTTAGTAAAAAAGTAGGAAAACACATATCAGCATTTCAATCTGATTTTATAATGTCGAAAATATTAAACCATAAAGGAATTGTACATATCGGTGCTATGCATTTACAAGAGAATAGAATAATTGGATATCATGAAGCTGTTGTATCGCAACTGCTTCTTATTGTGGACG
This sequence comes from Bacillus sp. HY001, assembly GCF_007558965.1. Lineage (NCBI taxonomy): Bacteria > Bacillati > Bacillota > Bacilli > Caryophanales > Bacillaceae > Bacillus > Bacillus sp. HY001. The sequence continues at coordinate 71,337 of NZ_VLTE01000015.1, forward strand.
GAGAAGGATATGTATGCGGAGCAGATAAAGAAAAAGTGAAGGTGGAAGCGGGACAAGCTGTGTTTTGGGAGAAGGGCGAATTTCATGAAACGAGTACGGAAAAGGGATTGATGGCAATGGTAATTGAGTCGGAGGAACTTGAACGAGCAATATTAATGCCTATTAAAGAGGAGAGTTGTGAAAAATGATAGAAAAGGCAAATCGGGAAGAAACGGAAGAAATAATACAATATGCAGCTCAATCGCTTTTTGAAGGCACGAGGGGGAATTGTCAGTTAAGTAAAGAGAAAGCTATTGAAATTACAAAGCCAATAGTGGAGAAGGGAGCATATTATTTAGTTGTTAAAGAAAAAAACAATGTAATGGGATGGATATTAATAGGGGAAAATAAGGACTATTTTTCTCATGAAAAACTAGGGTTTATATACGAATTGTATGTTTTTCCAGAGTACCGTGGGAAAGGGTTGTCAAGAAAGTTAATGAGGACTGGTATTAAGGAATTACAAAAGAATTATTCAGAAATTCGTTTGAATGTATTTGCTGGAAATTTTGCGAAAGAGATGTACAAAGAGTTTGGTTTTGTTGAAAGACAGGTAATTATGACTTTGAAGTGAGAAAAATATTGTGAGTGGGAGAAGAGAAAGAGAATATGTTGCGCATTTCCAAATGGTGTATCCAGCATAACAAATAGAATCAACTTACATAAATGAAATAGGACAAAATAATGATTGAGTGAACACTTTATTGCTGGATTTAAAAATAGAAAAGTTCTTAAAGATACTTAAAATAAAAGGTTTTCTTTAAATGTATAGTCGATTTACAGCGTATGTCTAAAAAAACACTAAATTTGTATTGTATAATATAATGTTATTATAGTAAAAGAGAAATTTTGGAAAAATATCATTTTTTTATTTAGAAATTTTTAAATTATTGATATAATCAATTTGTAGAATTGATTTTTGGTTAATTTTACTATTTTTAAATTTTAAGGGGGATTTATTCATGGCAGGACAAATTCGCATGTCACCAGAGGAGCTTAAATCGAAAGCGACTCGATATGGACAAGGTGCAAATCAAATTGAGGACATTTTACGTCAACTACAAAACTTACAAAATGAATTAAGAGGAGAATGGGAAGGTCGTGCTTTCGAAGGTTTTGATCAACAGTTCAATCAATTAAAGCCAAAAGTACAAAACTTCGCACAGCTATTACAAGAAATTAATATGCAGCTTAATAAAACTGCAGAAGCTGTTGCGAGACATGACGAAGATCTTTCTCGTAATTTCGGTCTACAATAAGACAGATAAAAAGAACTATATAATTTAGCCATGCAACCATACGTTGTATGGCTAAATTACTTTAAAATTAGAGTAAGATACGAAGTCTTTAACTTAAAAGACTCGCAGTCGCAGGAGTGATAAGTAGTGAAAAAGTTCAAGTGGAGCATCTTGTTGTTTATTATTTTAGCTCTTGTGTTATCAACAGGGGTCTCCTATTTAGCGTTAAATCAAAATGTTAAGAAAGCAAATGAAAATACTACGAAAAAAATGACAGTTGCATTGGTAAATGAAGATCAAGGCACTGTATTTGAAGGTAATAAAATAGCGTTTGGAGATCAATTTGTTAAAAATGTAAATAAAAATACGAAACAAGAATGGTACGTAGTAAGTCGTGGTGTAGCAGAAAGTGGTTTGAAAAATAATAATTACAATATGATGATTGTAATACCTAACGATTTTTCTAGAAAGGCTGTTGCAATTGATTCAGAACTTCCAGAGAAATTAACATTAAATTACAAAGTAAATGCAACTGGGAATAAAGATTTGAAAGCCGAGGCAGAAAATACAGCTTCTGCTATTTTAGAAGATTTTAATAAGCAAATCATTGACGTTTATTTTGCAAGTGTTATCGGTAAGTTGCAAGGTGCACAAGATAATATAGGTAAAATAATTGAAAAAGGCACCAATCAAACGACTATGTATAAAAAAGATGTACATAGCCCGTTGGCAAATTATACAAACCAATTTAAAACAGTACAAGATTACACTGGTATTTCTGTTAATAGTTTTAAAGGATTCCAAGATGTTTTAAAAGGATTTGGACAAGCATTAGATGAAGGGAATAAATCTAATAATACGTATTTAGAAGGATTTAATAACTTTCAAAAAATACAAACGGATAATAATCTGTTAGCGAATAATTTTACAAATCAATTTAATCAGTATATGAGTGATATGAATTCAGGCGATGTTTTAAAGCAGTTAAGCGCATTAGAATCTGCGAATAAAATTATCGCAAATCAGTTTACGCTTTCAGAGAAAGATCCTAATATTTTAGCTGATGCTTCAACAATTCAAAAGTATTTAACAGATGTAAAAAAACAAGTGTCAGAATATGATACAGAACTTGCAGGGAAGTTAGAAAGTGACATTCAATCGACGATCCTTAAACGATTACAAAAGTCTATTTCAAATGATGGACAACATGAAGTAGTTATAAATTCGTTAATGAAACAACCAGATATTCGAATCAAGAAACAAATTGAAGATTTAATTAAGAAGTTGCCTAGTTTAAACATGGAAGAAATCGTACAAAGTGATTTGCCTGATGTAACGAAATTACAATTGAAAAACGTAATCCAATTTACGAATAAATATAATAAAGAAAATAATTTATATTATGACCCTGAAAATAATATATCTTTAGGGAATTCAATAAAAGAAGTAAAAGAAAGTTTGTCTAAAGACGGGATTACATTCAGTGATACAGCAAAAGTAATTAAAACAGATTCTTCACAAATTATGAACATAAATATTCCTAGTGGTTTTGAGTTATATGGAAGTAAAGATGCGTTACTAATTGATGGTGTGGACCGTACAAGTGAATTTCTACAAAACGGTGCAGTTGCAATAGCTGCGCGCAATGAAGGAGATTTAAAAATTAGCCTTCATGTGAAGCTAATAGATCCAAACTTCAAAATAGATGTTTTTTCTCCTGTAACGTGGGAATGGAAATTGTATGGGGAAGATACTAGTTCTGGAAAAGAAGAACCAAATAAAGAGAATAAAGGAACAAAAACAGATAACCGCAAGGTAGAAAATGTAGTTAATAAAACGCAGTATGGAATAATGCCGCTAGTAAACACTGTTAAAAAGCCTATCATTCAAAAGGCAGAACAGAATAATAATGATGTCAGTGTAACTCCAGATCCAGGAGGAAAGCCTGATCCAGGAGGAAATCCAGATCCAGGAGGAAATCCAGATCCAGGAGGAAATCCAGATCCAGGAGGAAATCCAGATCCAGGAGGAAATCCAGATCCAGGAGGAGAGCCTGATCCAGGAGGGAATCCAGATCCAGGAGGAAAGCCTGATCCAGGAGGAAATCCAGATCCAGGAGGAAATCCAGATCCAGGAGGAGAGCCTGATCCAGGAGGGAATCCAGATCCAGGAGGGAATCCAGATCCAGGAGGAAATCCAGATCCAGGGGGGAATCCAGATCCAGGAGGAAAGCCTGATCCAGGAGGAAATCCAGATCCAGGAGAAAAACCAGACACCGGAACAGATAACGGTGGGAATTCAGAAGTTATCGGACGTACAAATAATCATATTGTACATCAAAAAACTGAGAAGTTAACAAATAATACATCTAATGTATTAATTAAAGAAGCAGTCGAGACTGTTCAAAGTTATCAAGGTTTAATGAGTCTTTATCAAGTGTATTATGGGATTGATTTAAGAACGAATGATGTGGGGTCTAAGCTTGAAGAGGGAAGTTTAGATGCGATTGCTACGGATCATTCATTGTACTATATGTTAAATAAGCAAAGTGTAATAGATTTAATTTCAAATCTTGTTTCAGCTAGTATTACGAGTGAAGTAAAGCAAGATATGACAGGTTTAAAACAAAAAATGGACTCTTACCAGCAGCTCATTACTAGTGCAGATCAAAATTCAATGCTATTAGCAGAGAAATTAAATGAAACGATGCAGCAAGCAACTAGTATGAATCAAAATTTAGGAGAGTATTTAAAAGGTTTAGCGAAATGGCGTGAGAGTAGCTTAAAGTTAGTGGAAGAGCAACAAGTATTAACGACTAATAATGCAGGTGAACAAACAGCTGTACTATCGTTAGACTCTGGTATTAAATCTTTAACGATGCAAACTCAGTCATTAGTAGAAAGTTCGAAGCATAGTTTAACGACATCAGATGATGTGTATAAAACATTTGACCAAATTAATGGACAAGCAAAAGAAATTCAAGAAAGCGGAACGACAATTGTTTCGAAAGCAGATTCTTTATTAAATGATTTTACGAAGAAAATGGAAGACGATAAAGCATTCTCGAAAAACTTCACGAAAATTTTAGCGAATAGTCGTATTGGAGATCGTCAAAATGAGATGCTATATGAGTTTTTATCTAGTCCAGTTCAGAAACAAAATGATGGGGTAATTGTAGCTGGTAATGCTTTTACACCATACTTAATCGTATTAACTTGTTTCATTGTTGCGTTATTTACAGCATATGCAATTGCGAATCAAGAAAAGAAACGAACGCAATCAGATCATTTTGAAGAGAGATTCTCTTTAATTGATATGAATGTACCAACTACAGTAGTAGCATTTGGAATATCGATTGTGGAAGGAATCAGTATAGGAGTCATTTCAGGCCGTCTTTTAAAGTTCGGTCAGGATCAAAGTTTACTATGGATTGCGTTTATCACAATCATTATGATGGCGTTCGTATTAGTTTCAACATACTTACTACGACAAATAAAAATGGTAGGGATGTTTATCTTATTAGTATTTTTAAGTATGTATCTATTTTTAACTGAAGCAGTTGGAAGTAAAGTAGATCAAATGTCTTCTGTAGGTAAATTGCGTCAATTTTCACCGCTTCAATATATAGAAGGTTTTCTAAATGATTTTATTAGCGGTAAAGATACAGGAAAAGTTATTTTTATCGTATTGTTTGTAATTGCCATTATAGGATTAGTTAGTAATCTATTTGTATGGCACAAGAAATGGGAGGAAAAAGAAGTAAATGATCAAACAATGGAGCATAGTGGTTAAGTTATCATTTATTTGTTTCCTTTTACTGTTTGTCGCGCTACCGATTAGGAGCGCGGCGGACAGTTATCTTGGTGATGATGGAAAGATTCAGTTTAAAGTAGACCGCTTTGAAGATAAAGACCAAGAAAAAAATAAAAAGGAACATAAGGAAACAGAATTAGATAAAGCATCAATTGAGTTATTTAATAAAGATATAGAAGAAGAAATTCAAAAAAAGAAAAAGAAAGAACAAAAAGAGATGGAATCCTTAAGAGATTCTCTTTTTATAAAACAAAAAGAAAATAATCGTGTTAAAGATACGAAAAATAGTTTGTTTAGCATTGACTACGTTGTAAGAAAAAGCGCTGATGAAGTAGCAAGTAATCAAACAATGAATGAAAAGCCAATCAGCACAACAATAATTATATTGTTAGGCGGTAGCGTTTTACTTATTTGTATAGGCATTTATATGGTTCTTCGAAAAAGTTGGAGGTAAAGTAATGGCAATACAAACGCATATTAATGTAACGGTAGATTTTAGTAAATGGAATGGAAATACATATGATTTGCGTATTCCGAATCATCAATCTATTAAATATTTATTGAAAAATTTATTAGATACGCTAAAGATCGATAATCATGAAGGTTCACATTTTGTAATGAAGGTGAAAAATAAGTCAATTGTTTTAACAGATAATGATCGTTTAATTGATCACCAAATAACAGACGGAGATATTTTACAAGTTTTATAAAGAATATTTCTTACTTGTAGTTTTTTGAAAATAAGTTATTACTGGTTATAAAGAAAAGGAGAAGAGGATAAACATGACGGAAAAAACAATTCAAATTGATGGAATGAACTATCAATTTCACATAGAAAAAGAAAATTGGAAATTGGAGATGACCAAATCTCAAACGCGTATAAAAGACTTCCGTCAATTCGATATAATTACGGGCGCATCATCTGACTTTGTACCATTAACGATAGAAGAAACGGATGATATGTTTACGTTTCTATTTCAAGTGGACAAAAAATTATATAAGTGGGACGACCTTAGCCGTTTTGGAAGAAATGAGAAATTGAGACTGCTTCGAAACGTTGCGCAATTTCGTAAATATTTAAATAAACGAATTACGTTCTTTTTACATCCAGGCAATATAGTTTTTAATGCGAATTTAATGCCAAGTATTATACATAGAGGAATTCGAGATATTGTTCCACCAACCCCGTTGTTAGAAGAGCAATTTTTAACGCAATACAAGTGTCTAATTATTGCTTTATTCTCCGAAAAGCACAATTTTGATGATTTATATGCTGGGTTACTAAAAGATGCAAAAGAAACAACATTTGAACAGACAGTTGCTCAAATGGAAAGCTTAGATGCATTACTGCAATTTCTTGATGACAGCTTTGAGAAGGAACAAACAAAAACAGAAAAAAATATGCAGTTAGTACCTAAAAAGAGCTATAAATCGTTTAAATACTTAGCTTTTTCCTTCATAGCGGCGACAGTTATTTTAGCTGCTCCTTTAATATATTTCACTTTTATAAAATTTCCTTATCAAAATAAATTGTTAGAAGCAAATGCGAGTTTCATAGCAACTGATTATGACAAAGTAATTACGCAATTAAATGAAGAGGAATTTGAATCATTACCGATTGCATCTAAATATGAGTTAGCATTTGCATACATTACAGCTGAAAAACTAGGTGAAGACCAAAAGAAATCAATTATGAAAAATATTAGTTTGAAAAGTGATGAAAAGTATTTGTTGTATTGGATGTATAACGGAAAAGGTAATTTTGATCAATCATTAGATTTAGCTAAAACTCTTGATGATCCTCAGCTTATTATGTACGGCCTTGTTAAACAAATTGAATCGCTGAAAAATAATCCGGATTTATCAGGCGAAGAGCGTGATCAAAAGTTAAAAACATATGAACAACAATTAGATGAATACCAAAAGAAATATGGCAAATCATCAAACGATAAAGACTCGTCGAACACAGAGAAAAAAGAGTAAGCAAGCATTTGATGAGACAGTTGAAAAGGAGCAGTGAACACGGATGGAGCAACTATTAGTATTGACTTATGGAGACAAAATATATAAGTGCACATTACATCCAAATGAGCAATCAATAGTGTCGATTGGAAAAGAGTGGACAAATGATATTACGAATCCAAGTTTAGAACAAGAAGTAGAGTTAAAGTGGAATAATGAAGTAAATGCTTGGATGGTACAAAATCAATTAATAGAGTTCAATAAGGAATTTGAGATTGAAAAAACTAAAGATGCGAGCTTGAAAATCTTTATATCTATTATTGGTACAACTCAAGTGTTTGATATCGGAACGAAACATTCTCTTACATTGAGTCAAAACAGTTATGATGATATTTCTATTACTGGGACAAATGTAGATTTAATGCTATCTCGTGAAACGTTGTACGATTCTTTTAAAGTGAACGTATATGACGGAGATGTATTTCATAATTATACGAAGATAAAAGATAGCGTTATGTTAGAAGCTGGAGACGTATTATATTTTGATGGTGTTTTAGTAGAAATAGGCAGTGAAGATATTCAAGTATTGTCTTCAGAAGAGAACCTTAAATCTACGTTACCTATTTTAGTAGAATCAGAAACAAATTATCAAAGTGGTTATCCAGACTATCATCGTTCACCACGTATTATTTACCGTGAACCAGAAGAGAAAATGACAATTGCAAAACCTTCAAGTATGCCGTCAAAACCGACTGAGCATTTGGCAAGAATCATTGCACCATCTCTTGTCATGATTGTCGTAACAGTATTACTTGCTATCTTTATGAAATATGGAATGTTTATTATTGCATCGATTGCGATGACATTAGTAACGATTATTGTTTCTGTCACATCTTATATAAAAAATTTAAAGCAATATAAAATTGACATAGTTGAACGTGATAAAAGTTATAGAGAGTATATAAAACAAAAAACGAAAGACTTACATGCAGAAAGTGAAAAACAGCGTCATGCATTACAATATCATAATCCAAATGTTGAAGTGATACGTAATATGGCTGTGCAAGTAAATCCACGTATTTATGAAAAAACAATGCTACATCATGATTTCTTAACATTTAGCGTTGGGACAGGACAAGCTAATACGAGTTTTGAAATCCAATTTAATGAAGAAGAATTTAGTCAAACGAAAGATGAATTAATTGATATAGCACGTGAACTAAGACAGCGTTATCTTACTTTGGAAGATGTACCCGTTGTAACAGATTTGATTAATGGACCGGTTGGCTATATTGGACAACGCTCTTTAGTGTTAGAACAATTACAATTATTAGTTGTACAAACCGCGTTATTCCATAGTTATTATGACTTGCAGTTTATTACTATTTTTCCTGAAGAAGAAAAAGAAAAATGGGATTGGATGCGCTGGTTACCTCATGGAAGTGTTCGCGATATAAATGTACGTGGATTTGTGTATCATGATCGTAGCCGTGATCAAGTGTTAAATAGTTTGTATCAAATATTGAAAGAACGAAAATTAAAACTAGATGAAAAAAGTTCAACGAATGAAAAAATGTACTTTGCACCGCACTACGTCGTTCTCATTACAGATGAAAAACTAATACTAGACCATGTTGTTATGGAATTCTTTAATGATGATCCGAGTCAATTAGGTGTATCACTTGTATTTGTACAAGATGTTATGCAAAGTTTACCGGAGCATGTGAAAACGGTAATTGATATAAGAGATGCAAAACAAGGGAACATCATCTTAGAACAAGGAGAGCTTGTTAACCGTCAATTTAAACTCAATCACGTACCGAAAAGGTTCAATTTAGAAGATGTTTCACGAGCATTAGCACCGTTAAATCATTTGCAAAACTTAAAAAATAGTATTCCAGAAAGCGTAACATTTTTAGAAATGTACGGCGTTGAAAAAGTAAAAGAACTGAATATCACAAGTCGTTGGGAGAAAAATGCAGCGCATAAATCTTTAGCTGTACCACTTGGATTACGTGGTAAAGAAGATATCGTAAACTTAAACTTACACGAAAAAGCACACGGACCACACGGATTAATAGCAGGTACAACAGGTTCAGGTAAATCGGAAATTATACAATCGTATATTTTATCTCTAGCAGTCAATTTCCATCCTTACGAAGTAGCCTTTCTACTAATTGACTATAAAGGCGGCGGTATGGCGAATTTATTCAAAAACTTACCGCATTTATTAGGGACAATTACGAACTTAGATGGAGCACAAAGTATGAGGGCACTCGCATCAATTAAAGCTGAATTACAAAAAAGACAACGATTATTTGGGGAAAATGATGTAAACCATATTAATCAGTATCAAAAACTGTATAAAGAAGGTTTAGTAAGTGAACCGATGCCACATCTATTTTTAATTAGTGATGAATTCGCGGAACTGAAGTCAGAACAACCAGAATTTATGAAAGAGTTAGTTTCAACAGCACGTATCGGTCGTTCACTCGGAATCCATTTAATATTAGCTACGCAAAAACCGAGTGGTGTTGTAGATGATCAAATTTGGAGTAACTCGAAATTCAAACTAGCATTAAAAGTTCAAAATACGTCAGATAGTAATGAAATTTTAAAAACGCCAGATGCTGCTGAAATTACATTACCAGGACGTGCTTACTTACAAGTTGGGAATAATGAAATTTATGAACTATTCCAATCAGCTTGGAGCGGAGCAGACTATGTAGAAAACAAAGAGGATAAAGAACATTTAGACGCAACAATCTATGCAATAAATGATCTAGGACAATATGAAATATTAAGTGAAGACTTAAGTGGACTTGGTAGCAGTAAAGAAGTAATAAGTGTACCATCTGAACTGGATGCTGTTATTGACTACATTCACGATTACGCAGAAGTAAATGAAATTGAAGCGTTAGCTAGACCATGGTTACCACCGCTTCCAGAAAGCGTATATTTACAAGACTTACACGCTATTCAGTTCAAAGAAGCATGGACGAAAGAAAAGAAACCATTAAAAGCAACAGTTGGTCTACTAGATCAGCCTGAATTACAATCACAAACACCATTAACACTAGATATTAGTAAAGACGGGCACGTAGCGGTCTTCTCAAGTCCAGGCTACGGAAAATCAACATTCTTACAATCAGTCATTATGGATGTAGCTCGTCAGCATAGTCCGGAGCATTTGCATGTGTATTTATTAGACTTCGGAACAAATGGCTTAATGCCATTAAAATCTTTACCGCATGTGGCAGACATCATTACATTAGACCAAGTTGAAAAATGCGAGAAATTTCTTCGTCGCATAGAAGACTTATTAAAAGATAGAAAGCAATTGCTAAGTAAATATGGCGTTGCAAGTCTTGAAATGTATGAGAGAGCTAGTAAAGAAGTATTACCAACAATATTAATTACGTTAGATAACTATGATGCTGTTAGAGAAGCTGGATTTGTCGAAGACTTTGAACGCATTATTGCACAAATTGTACGTGAAGGGGCAGCGGTAGGAATTCATTTAATGCTTACGGCTACACGTCAAAATGCATTGAGAGTACAAGTAAATACAAATATTAAACTACAAATTGCTCTATATATGATAGATGAGGCAGAATCTAGAGCGATTGTAGGAAGAACAGAGTTAAAAATTGAAGAATTAGCAGGCCGTGGTTTAGTTAAAATTGACGAACCAACAATCTTCCAAACAGCTTTACCGACAAATGGAGAAGATGTCCTTACTCGAATTGAAAATATACAAGCTGAAGGAAAAGAGATGGATTCCTTCTGGGATGGAGAAAGACCGAAAGCAATCCCTATGGTACCTGAAGTTCTGGAATACAAGGAATTCATTGCATGGCCAGAAACAAGAAAAATTATTGAAGCAGGCAAACTAACATTTGGTGTAGAGACAGAAAACGTTTCGCCTCTTGAATTAGATTTAACGGAAGCGTCTAATATTGTTGTAGGGGGAATCAAGAAAGATGAAGTTGAAAATGTAGTTCATCAATTCCTTCAACAGTTAGCTGACAGTGGACACTTTGACCTAGGTTTAATTGATACAAGAACACGCAATTTCTCAAACTATAGAGAGAGTGCTGCTTTATATGTAGCTGAAAAAACAGGAATTGAGAAAACGATTAAACAAGTTACAAATGCTTATAAATCGAGAGAAGCAGCGTTTAAAGAGGAGCAGGAAGCATCAAGTGAAACAGTGAACCCAGCCGAATTTATTAAGAAATTTAAGCCGATTGTAATCGTAATTGCAGATGTAAATGATATTTTAAGTAATTTAGAAGATAGCGATATATATAGTTTAGCGGAATTAATAACAAATGGTGCATTTATGGGCATCCACTTCGTAATTGGCTGTGATGTTGATTCAATTGACAGTCGATACGATTTAGTTTCAAAAACAATAAAAACGCAATCTCATGTTATTTTACTTAGAAAATCATCAGGCCAAATGGTCTTTGATGTATCTAATAAAGATTTAAGTAGTACCAAATTAAATCCATTTGAAGGGTATTTTGTTGAAAATCGTTTTGCTACTAGAATTAAAGTGCCAACTATTTAAGGGGTGATTTGCATGGGGATAGAGGAATTAAATAGTCAAAAATCGGGTTTATTAAGTAGTATAAGTCATCAACAAGGGCAATTGGCTGAATTACAAATGAAACTACGAAGGCTAATAACTGCTAAGGGGAAATTTGTAAATAATCTTGAAGCAATTAAACAAAATCAAGAGCAGTTTAAGTCTTTAGAAATAAACGAGAGTAGTTGGAAAGGGCAAAGAGCAACTACTTTTAAAGAAACGTATGAACAACAAGTCATTTCTAATTTAGGGAGATTTATTGGAGAACTAGGGAGAGTGCAAGAAGACATCGATCAAGCCATACGACGGCTTGAAAGAGAAATCGCTGCATGTGAGTCTAGTATTCTTTCTCTAAGTAGAAGTGTTTCAATGGTTGACGCTAGTATTCAAGTAGAAGTACAGAAGGCGGGGAAATGATAAATGGGGGAAATTAAATTAAATAAAGGGGTATTTGACGCGAAAGTAAGTGATTTGAAAAGTGGTGCTAGTGATTTAGGTAAGACTAAATTTAATGGTATGCAGTTGAGTCGTACGAATTTGACTAGGCTGATTCAATATTGTGAAGCAGTTGAAAAGTTATCTCAAAAGGTGCAGCAATACGAACAGATATTAGAAAATGACTTAAATAAAATACAACAAACTGGGGAGAAAATAGTCGAAAAAGACGAACAACTTGAGAAGGAATTAAGGATCGGTTCAATTCATCATGCTATGAAAAATTAAAATAGGGTGGGAGAAGCGTGGATAAAAATATAGAGTTACAAGAAGTAAAAGAACTTCAAAGTAGATTTCAAGCAAGTGCCACTGAGTTGAATCTACAATTTGAATGTTTGATGCAAAAAATACTTGATTTTACAGAGATTAACTCTTTTCAAGGGAAAGCTGCTTCTGATATTAAAAATTATTTATCTACAGTTCATGGAAGTGTTATTTTTAAGTATATGGAAGCAGTGGAATTATTAAAAGAACAATTTCAAAAAAGTATTAATGATTTTAATAGTACTGTTGACAGTGATGCTGATACGAAAATTTATGGAATTTACTTGGATGATGTAAAGAAAAAAATTAATGGGTATAGTGAAGGATTTAATCTATCTAATGACCAAGCAAGACAAACTGTAGGGTCTGTTAACGACATCATCGCAATTCAATATCCATCATCAGCAGGGATCATGGAAGGGTCTATAAAAAGCCAAAAGGAAATTAGTGACACTTTAGAAAAATTAGAAGCTTATAATAGTAACCAAAGTGACCTACAAACGTTTCAAGAAATGATACGTGAGTTAGATGATGGAATGAATCGAGTACAAGCTTATGGGGGGGATTTTTCTAGTGATTCAATAGAAAAAATAATGCCCGAAGAATGGGTAGCAGCAACAGTTGTGAATTCGAAAGCTTGGATAGGCGGTTTAAATAAAGGAAATAAATGGGGAAAAGGAGTGGTATCTTCATTTTTGCGCTACCATTATATGAAAAAAGTTTTAGGGTTTGGTACGCAGTTTGACATTATAGATGGTGAGGGACAATATTTATTAAAAACAACCAAACCGAAACAAATGGTAGAAGCTCTTGAATTTTTAAAGGCTGATAAGAACGAGGATCATATTTTCAAATTTCTTAAAGGTAGAGTAGAAGAGTATTTAACTGGTTGGATGAGGCCAACTGATCCCAAAGTAACCGATAAAGAAGTAAGAATAGCGAAAAGAGAGATTGTGGAATTACCGGAATTCAAAGCGTATAAAGATTTCCATGTAGATTGGGATAAGAATGGGCTTGTGAAGGCTGTGGGAAATAATTCTTGGAGTTCACTTAAAACAGAACTTGGAAAAGGTATTACTGATTTGAAGCCTTGGAAATGGAAGGATACACTCAAAGAATTAGGTGGAGTAGGGAAAACAATGAAAAGTTTTGGGATAGCTGGATCTGTTCTTTCCGTTGCAAATAATGTTGTAGAGGCTAGCAATAATGCTAAAAAGAATGGTGGTTGGCAATTACATGACGTTGTGGATATAGCAACGGATTCAGCGGTAGATGTTGGAGCAACTGCTGGAGCGGCAGCGGCTGGTGCCGTAGCAGGCTCGTTTTTCCTTCCGCCTATTGGAACTGCAGTTGGAGCAGGTGTTGGAATAGTTGCTTCGTTGGCCGTAAATGCTGAATTTGGTGGGTTAGGCGGAGAAAGTGTGGTTAGCGGAACAAAAAAAGGTATAAAATCGGTGACTAAGAAACTTGCAGATTTATTTTGGTGATACAATATAGTCCAGAGTGAAGGTGGAGAAGTCAAATGTGGAATATAAAAGAAGAGGATTTAAATGAATTTAAAAGTACTTGTAAGAACCGCTTAAGTCCCGACTGGGCTACAGGGTTTATGTTTGGAACAATGTTTTTTATTTCATTAATAATGTTTTTTCTTATTGTAGGGTTAATAAGGTTTGGTTGGAGTTATTACCCGACTCTCTTTGATAAAATAATTGTTAGCTTTGAGTTAGTGTTTTATAGTCTTCAAGTAATTTTTTTAATTATTTATCTGTTTCCTAAGATGTCATTTAAATTTCAGAAACTACAAACACTTGTGGTACTGTTATATGCGTTTCAGCTAGGTACTATAACATTTACAATACTGATAATCCCAGGAATGTCAAATTATTCGATTGATCAAATTACATTAATGTATGTTGGGTTATTATTTTTAGGAGCAGTCATTTTGCATATTTTAGCGACTATTGATACTTTTAGACAGGCAAGTAAAGGGGCATTTAATACGGGAGAAGAATCCTCTTCATTTTTTAGTAAAACAAAGAGGAATGCAATTAAGTGTGCTCTAATTTATGTGTTAACTCTTCTCATTTTAATTTATGTGCATAATGATTATACACTGAAGATTTTTGGATTGTATGCGGGCGGAACTTTAATAATGTACGCGGTAGCCGTAGGCGCAGCAGAGTTCCAATTATTAGCCTATTGTAGATTTAAATTTCCATCATTTTATATTTCATGGGAGGAACACGAAAGGGAACGTCAGAAAAGACTAAAGCTTTATGAAGAAAAGGAAAAAAAGCAAGCTAAAGAAATAAAATAAGTTTTGCATCTTAAACATTCATTACTACATATGTAGTAATGAATGTTTATAAATCAATACTATCAAAAAGGAGTAGATTTTGTGAAAGTTCAGCATAAAGCATTATCACTTTTAAATTTAATTAGCATTACTCAAATTGTAAAAAAAGAAGATTGGTTGTTACCCGCAAGAGCACTTAGAAATCAAGTAGTTCGTAATGGGATATATGCAGTAGGACCTGTTCTATATAAATATTCACAGTTAGAAAATGAACCAGAATATGGGGAATATACGTATTGTATTCCTGTCAATGGAAGAGTTGATTTAGGTGAGAGCTCTGCATATGAGTATTATGATGCTTTAATTATTAAGAGTGCTCTATGTGTGCGATTTACAGATGAAGATGGTGATATTGAGGAGGCTTATAACCTAATACGTGAGGTTGCAGAGCAGCATCATATGAAATTAGATAGTAGTTTTTATCACGTATGTTTAGATGTATATGGTGATACATGGTTAGATATTTATGCTCCTATTATAGAAGTAGGTGAAACAGTGAAATGCTAATTGAAAAACAAAGTATTGCATATACAAATGTTGTTTCAAGAGAATACATTTTTCATTACCCAGATATGAAAGAAGCAATTGAAGATTTTATGTCAGAAATTTCAAAAGCGAATTTAACGATAAAAGGTCCTATGTTTTACGCTTTGAAAAATATACCGTCTGATGGAAATATGTATATTGAATTATTTATGCCGGTAAATGAAGATAAAATTCCAACGTCAGAAACACTTCAATTTAGGAGCTATTATTATGTTGATGAGATGCTCATGAAACGATATACGGGAGATTATAAAAAATTAACAGAGCAGGTATATGGTGAAATGCTCCAATATATGGAGGATAATAATCTGAATTTAGCTTCGCCAATTTATCATGTGTTTAGCGGTGATGAGTCTTTACAGTATGTTGAAGTGAAAATCGCGGTATATAGTGAAGTATAGTATTTGAAGCTTGAGATTTTTAAAATATGGAAGCATCATGAAATATCTTAAAAGAGATAGTTTTGAATAGTATATGGGGATGTGACATAAATAAAACCTTCTCTTCTCGTTAGAATGAGGAGGTTTTTCGTTCTCAAATCTATATATAATTAACTTAATATTTCGACATGTGATTTTCAGTTAGATTATTCTGAATTGGTAGTAGTTACGTTCTATAGTTCACTTTGTTGCTATTTTGAAGGGGAAAGTTTATTCAAAAGTCAATTTGTAAAGAGAGGAAGGTGTTACTTTGAATAAGGAGCAGAATGTTTTGAAAACAGAGAAAAGTTGTTTTGAAAGGACAATAGTATCTATATATATAGCGTTAGAAATTATAATGAAATATACAATGATTCTAATAATAATAATGTCAATATTTGTGATAATTGCTGCTGTTTATTTTAAAATATATGAGGGTATAGGGGCAGGTGTATTCCTCTTAATCTCGTCATTATTTGCATATGTGGTGTTTTTTAAGAAAAGTAAAAATGCCTAAATTAATAGTGAAAATAAAATTAAAAAGATTAACTATAATACGTTATTTCAAGAGGGAAAGTTTTGAATATGGCATGAATGTATAACAGCAAGAAAACCTTCTCTTTTCATTAAAATGAGAAGGTTTTTATATTTAATCTACATGATTTAAATGAATGTAGTTAAAGGTGGGACACTTGAATGCGGGATATAAAAGAAGATTCAGATAAATTCCGGATGATATGTAAACATCGTTGGAGTCCTGAGGATGCTTTAGGATTTATGATAGGAACAATAAGGGAACGTAATGAAACTAAAAATGCCTAGAGTAACTGGTGACAGTATGAAGTTAAAGAGGAAAGCGAAGCAAGATTATGTGAATTATGAAAAGTCTTTTCATAATAATAAATCATTCTAAGGGAGCTGATTTGTTTTGAAGAATTGAAGATCAATTTGCAGCTAAGTTTAAAATGTGGCGGAGTAAGTTGGGTGAATCATAGACGTAAGAAAAAGAAACCGAAACAAATAAGAAAGGAAGCTGTTCAGATAAAACCGATAGTAGAAGAAAAACCACTAAAGAAGAGTAGCAACAAGTTAGTTGATATTCTCCTAGGTATTCTTCTTTTTCCAATTCTTATATGGGCTGTCTTGGAAGGTTGTACAACACAATTAAGCAAAGGGAAGACTTTCTTTATTATCGTTTTCTTTCTCTTAATTGCAATAGGGTTATCTATGATAGGAAACAAATAAGGGGAGTGCAGATGTTTAAGAAGAAGGAGAAAAAAAACATTTACGTTAGATTGGTAAACACACAAGGGGAAATCATTCGAGAGTTTAATTGTACAGAAAAAGACTTGCGAAAAGTAAAAGAAAATGGTACTGAAATTCGTTTGGTTGGAGATAACTCATATGAGATGGTAGCAACCGATGAACAATTACAAAAACTAGCAAGAGCTGAAGCAGAAATTGAAGCGGAAATTAAGGCATGGGAAGACGCTTTAAATGAGAGTTTGGATGAACGCGAAGAAAGAGAAGCGAGACAGAAGGAATTGAAAGAAAAGAATAAATGGAGTACAAAGAAGAAAGTAATCGTATTTGGACTCATATTCTTTGTATTTATTGGATTACCTATTATCGAAGGGTATCAAAATAGTAAATTAGTTGAAGAAGGTACATCATTAAATGCAGAAATTGTAGGTAGGCATGTAGAGAAGGAATTCATGTTTACACACCCAACATTAGTAGTTGAGGTAGATGGTAACAAGCATAATGTATGGGTAAGTGAAGAGACATATAACGGAGCAGAGTGGTTAGGTAGACTAAAAGTCATCAAAACAAAAGATGGTAAAGTTGAGAAAGACCCTAGATATGAGGGGGAAGACTTAATTACGAGTTATTAAGCAGTATGTTTTTAATATTCGCTGCTCAAATTAAATAACATTATTATTTGCAAAAATCGAATCCATTAAAATAAAAATCAAATTTTAAATAACTGTAATCACCTCCTAGTATATTGTCGATGGGAGGTGATCAACTTTCTGAAGATACAATTGTGATAACAGTAACGTTTTTACTAAGTGAGTGCAATTTCAGAGAAACAAAAATAGAGTATGAGGGAAATGCTTAAGTGAAAGAGAGAAGAATATTTAGAGCTTTTGAGGAGAAAGAAGGCTATTTGTACTATCAAAAGCATTTGGATTATGTACGGCAATTAATGTAGTGATGATATACATAAAAGATTATCTAAATTTAGTTACACAAAGATAAATGTACTTAAAAAATTAGGAATGTAATGGGATTTTAGTGAATGAAAATTATTTAAACTATATAGAAGGTGAAAAACTGAATGTGGAGTATAAAAGAAGAAGATTTAGATGAATTTAACATAACATGTAGAAATCGTTTAAGCCCTGAAGGAGCTATGTTGTTTATGTTTGGTGGAATGCTTTATAGTTCGTTATTGATGCTTTTTATTTTTGGAGCACTAATTAGATTTGGCTGGGATTACTATCCGACTCTTTTTGACACAGTAATAGTCAGAATGGAATTGTTGTTATATAGCCTACAAGTAATCTTTTTTATTATATATCTGATCCCTAAGGTACGTTTTAAATTTCAAAAGCTCCAGACATTGGTGATATTATTATATGCGTTTCAGTTAGGTACTATAGGTCTTACGGCGTTTGTCCTTCCAGGGATGAGTAATTATTCTATTAATTTTATTACGCTTATTTATGTAGGCTTACTAGTATTAGGAGCAATACTTGTTCATGGTGTAACAACATTTGATACTTTTAAACAAGCAAGTAAAGGTGCGTTTAGTATGGGAGAAAGATCTACTTCATTTTTTAATAAGGCAAAGAAAAATGTAATGTTTGGTGTGGCAATTTATGTACTAATTCTTCTCGTTTTAATTTATATACAAAATAATTACTCATTGAGCATAATGTTTGGTTACTTTATATTTACGTTCATCATGTACGCGATAGCCATAGGCGCAGCTGAGTTCCAATTATTAGCCTATTGTAGATTTAAATTTCCATCATTTTATATTTCGTGGGAGGAACACGAAAGGGAACGTCATAAAAGACTAAAGATGTATGAAGAGAAGGAAAAGAAGCAAACCAAAGAAATAAAATAAGTTTTGCGTCGAAATGAGGAAAGATGGATGCTTAAAATAAAGGAAGAAGATTTAGGTTTTTTCGAAATTGAAAATAGAAATCGATTAAGTCCGGATTATATAAGAATCTTTTATGGGGGAGTTTTTGCATATACTTCTATACCCATGCTTATTATGTTTTTAATTCTTTTGCTAAATGGTGATAAGATTTCTTTAACTCCTTTTGAGAAGATAGTTGTACAAACTGAAGTAGAATTGTATATTTTGGAGCTTATTTTTTTAATGTTATTCATGCCTAAAAAGCTCGCTTTTAAATTACAGAAACTCCAAACCATTGTGACTGTATTTTATTCTTTTCAGTTAGCAACATTACCATTTATGGCTATGGTGGTTGAAGAAATCTTTGATTTTCCATGTGATAATAAAACACTGGTTTATGTTGGTTTAATACTTTTAGGTGCAATGTGTACTCACATTGTAGCAACGATCGATGTTTTTAGAAAAGCAAAGCATGGAGGATATAAATTGAAAAGACCGGCTGTCTCGTTTTTTACTAACATGAAATTATATTTATTAATTGGGATGATAAGTTGTGTAATAGTTTTGCTTATATTAATTTTCCTAAACCTTAATTATGCATTTGATGAAATGGCAATTTATGTGACACAAACAATAATATTATATACATTTGCTGTAGTATCAGCAGAATTCGTCCTATTGGTGTATTGTCGCTTTAAATTTCCATCATTTAATATTACGTGGGAACAACATGAAAAGGAAAGCCAAGAATTTATAGCAAATAGAAAAAGAATAAGAGAGAAAGAACAAAAGCGAAACAAAAACTGAAATGAAAGTTATAAATGATACTCGTAAACTTACATTGAAGATAGAATGAATACATTATTCATAAATTAACTAGTAAAGGGAGGAATGTAATATCTTGAATAAAGATTCTAAAGCTGTAAAAAAAGAAAAAGGTTTATTTGAAAGTGTAATAGCACCTATTATTGTGGGGATTATGTTTATTTTTTAAATTCTATATAAAGTAGTAGAGTTTCTGGGGAAGTGGATTGTTATCTTCGGAATAATATTTTTTATTAGTAGTATATTTCTTGCATATATCTAGAAGAATATGGAGGGGTGTTGGGCGGTGGGACAGGGTTAATATCGATGTTATTGTTATATTTTATGTTTATTAGAAAAAGTAAAAAGGGCTAGTTTAATATGAAATACCAAAACATTTATTTACTCCTAGTTTGTTTACAAATATAGAGTTATTACATGATTTTAGAAAAGATGGTGTAATTATATGTGGAAAATAAAAGAAGAAGATTTAGATGAATTTAGGATGACATGTAAAAATCGTTTAAGTCCTGAAGGTGCTGTCGTTTTCTTTATTGGAGGGGTAGTTTATACTTCAGTATTTATGTTTTTTATTTTTATGGGGGGCTTGGAGTATTATAATACTTTCTTTGACAAAACAATTGTTAAAATTGAAATTGTGTTATATAGCTTACAAATAATGTTTTTAATTCTATATTCATTTCCAAAAGTGTGTTTTAAATTACAAAAACTACAAACTTTTGTAATTTTATTATATGCATTTCAATTAGGTACTATAACATTCACAGCGTTGATTCTTCCTGGAATTTCGGAGGATTCAATTGACAGAATTACATTAATATATGTAGGTATGTTATTCCTAGGAGCAGCCATTGTTCACATTGTGACAACTATCGATACGTTTAAACAAGCGAGTGAAGGTGCGTTCAGTAAGGATAAAAGATCCACCTCATTTTTCAGTAAAACAAAAGGCAATGTGATGAAGTGGGCTACAATATATGCGCTAATCCTGCTTGTTTTGATATATATTCATAATGGTTATGGAATTGATGTTTTAGTTCTTTATGTAGTGGGTACTGTATTAATGTATACAGTTGCTGTCGGCGCAGCTGAATTTCAGCTATTAATGTATTGTAGATTTAAATTCAAGTCATTTCATATGTCATGGGAAGAGAATGAGAGAATGCGTGGAAGATTTCGAAAGCGAAATACAAAATCCAAATCGAAAAGTAAATAAGAGTGAAATAGAATTGAAGTGAATGAAAATTATTTAAACTGTATAGAAGGTGAAATGTCAGGGTGTGGAAAATAAAAGAAGAAGATTTAGATAAGTTTCGAATGACATGTCAAGGGCGTTTAAGTCCAGAAGGTGCTGCGGGTTTTATGCTCGGAACGATATTTTATACTTCATTATTTATGGTTATTATTTTTGTGGGAGGAATGGATTATTATACTACCTTGTTTGATAAGGTAATTGTTAGGATTGAATTAGTGTTATATGGTTTGCAAGTAATGTTTTTAATACTATATTTATTCCCTAAAGCTCGTTATAAATTTCAAAAATTACAAACGCTCGTGATATTATTATATGCATTTCAACTTGGAACTATCGGATGCACGTTATTTGTTCTTTCTGGGATGATAGAGCATTCAATTGATCTCAATACACGTGTTTATGTAGGGCTATTAGTATTAGGTGGAATTATTGTTCATATTGTGACAACAGTTGATACATTTAAACAAGCAAGCGAGGGTGCATTTAGTAGTGGGGACAAATCAGCTTCATTTTTTAGTAAAACAAAGGGACATGTTATACGAGGTGTTGTAATTTATGTGTTAATTCTTCTTGTTTTGATTTATATAAATAATAATTACTCATTAAACACAATGTTTGGTTATGTTATATGTAATGTTGTTATGTATGCAGTAGCAATAGGAGCGGCAGAGTTCCAGCTCTTAGTGTATTGCAGATTCAAATTCAAGTCATTTAATATAACGTGGGAAGAGAATGAGAGAATGCGTGGGAGAATTCGAAAGCGAAATACAAAATCCAAAACGAAAAGTAAGTAAGAGTGAAATAGAATTTAAGTGTATGAGGATTATTTAAACTTTATAGAGGGTGAAGAGTCAGGATGTGGGATATAAAAGAAGAAGATTTAGATAAGTTTAGGATGACATGTAAAGGGCGTTTAAGTCCTGAGGGTGCTACGGGTTTTATGCTTGGAACAATATTTTATATTTCAATATTTATGTTTATTATTTTTGTAGGTGATTTGAATTACTACAACAATTTTTTTGATAGAACAATTGTTAAAACTGAAATTGTGTTATCTAGTATTCAAATTATATTTTTAATTATATATCTATTTCCGAAAGCATGTTTTAAATTTCAAAAGTTACAAACGCTAATCGTATTACTATATGCGTTTCAACTTGGAACGATATTATTTGTAGTTTCGATTGTTTCTGAAATGGCTGACAATTCAATTGGTAGGATGTATACCGGGCTACTAGTTGTAGGAGCAGTTATTATCCATATTGTAGCAACACTAGATACATTTAAACAAGCAAGTGAAGGTGCATTTAGTAGTGATGAAAGATCCACCTCGTTTTTTGGTAAGACAAAAGGAGCTATGATAAAGGGGGCTATAATATATATATTCATACTACTTATTTTAATGTATTTTCAAAATGATTATTCAATTGATTTTTTTGTTATGTATGGAGTAGGAACTGTATTAATGTATGCGGTTGCAATCGGAGCGGCAGAATTCCAACTATTGGCTTACTGTAGATTCAAATTCAAGTCATTTCATATGACGTGGGAAGAGAATGAGAGAATGCGTGGGAGAATTCGAAAGCGAAATAAGAAATTCAAAACGAAAAATAAATAATATATTAATAGAATTTTAGTGCGCGCAAAATAATTGAAACATATAGAAGGTGAAGAGCCAGGATGTGGAATATAAAAGAAGAAGATTTAGATAAGTTTCGGATGACATGTGAATATCGTTTAGACCCTCAAGGTGCTACAGGATTTATGTTTGGAGGAATACTATTTAGTTCAATAACAATTTTTTCTATTGTTTTATCAGCTGGGTGGGATTACTGCATGCTTCTCTTTAATATAGGAATTGTTAAGTTAGAAGTATTTTTATATATTATACAAATAATTCTTTTCGTTTTTTATTCATTTCCGATAGCTCAATTTAAATTTCAAAAACTACAAACCCTTGTCGTATTATTATGTTCATTCCAATTGGCAACAATAGCTCCTATTGCTTTGACTGTTACTAAAATGGCTAATAATTCAATTGACTGGATTACAATACTGTATGTGGGGTTATTACTTTTAGGAGCAGTAATTTTTCATATCGTAACAACAATAGATACATTTAAATTGGCAAGTGAAGCTGCGTTTAGTATGGATGAGAGGTCTGCTTCTTTCTTTAGTAAAACAAAAGGAAAGATGATGAAGTGGGCTACACTATACGCAGTAACTATTCTTATTTTGATATATTTTCATAACGATTATGGGTTTGATGATTTATTTATGTATGTAGTAGGGACCTTTTTAATGTATACGATAGCCATCGGAGCAGCTGAATTTCAGCTATTAGCATATTGCAGGTTTAAATTTCCATCATTTAATAAAACGTGGGAGCAACATAAAAGAGAGACTCCAAGATATCGAAAGAAAAATAAAAAAGGTAAATCGAAGCGTAAGGCATAAAGAAAGTGCGTATTGTAAGTTTTGATGATAGAAAAGTAATTATTTACAGGAGAGTATTTTAACTTCTAAAAGAAAATTTAATTATGTAAGATGATTAAAGTGATTAGAAGGTTATCTGATCGAAAATATAGAGTGGGTAGTGTGATGATGAAATGAACACAAAAAAGGTTTCTAAAATGATTACTATCATAATAACAATCAGCCTACTACAAGCATGTAGTTTTTTTGAAAAAAAGATAGAATATGAGCCATTTGTCAAAGCTTTGGATGAAGGTGATATGAAAAAGGTTATGTCTGCGAGTGATGATGGATATGCGTATGTGAAACAAAGAGGTATATATAGTACATATGAGCAAAAGGAAGATGGAGAGCACAGTAAAACAATCTATCAAACTTCGAAAGGCATATATAATACGAAAGATAAAAGTTTATATGGAAATACAACACAAGAAATTACCTCGGAAGTAGATAATAAAAATTATAAAGAAGAAGTTAATTATAGTACAAATATTAGTTATGAGAATGGACAGGTACAAAGTACGGATTCAAGTCTGGATGTTTCATACGTGAACCTAATTGTAGATCGTTTAAAAGGGATAGGGAAACTAAAGATGAAGCCAGGAGGTGATATAAAAAAGTTTGGTCAGCCTAGTACTGTTGGATATACACTAACTGAATCAGAGTTTCAAAATATTATTAATGATAAGTTAAAAATACAATATGATGAATATGGTGGTGGATCGATCGCACTGCATATTGAGTTTACAAAGGGCTCAGAGCAGATATTGGAAGTGAGTATTGTAGTGAATTATAAAAAGAGAAATGAAGAAGGAAAGTCAGTAGAACACATATCACAAATACACACATACTTTGATAGTCAACAAGGTAATAATCAGGACGCGAGACAGGAATATATTGATTTTAAAGCACAGTATAATAAGAAGCAGTAATATTAAAAAGAGCATTTGCACGTAATGATAATAGCGACATAAGTGGAATAAATGTTTCATAAATATAGTGGGAAGAATTTGAGGATAAACGCCCCAATTGCTGGAGTAGATGCAACAATTGGGGCGTTTATCTGTCTAAATTTAGTTTGAATGCATACCATTTTTTAGTTAGAGTCCTCGCTCCTCAAGTAGTTTCTTCATAACAACGGTGTGAAGTTTTTGTGTAATCTGCTTTTATTGCTAAGTTACAACTATTTCCGCTTATAAAGTACCTCTTATTATCGATACATCGTCCACATCCCAATGTCTTTAAATCCTAGTCGTTTATAAATTCGTCCAGCAACTGGATTGTTATAAAATAAACAAAGTGTTCGGCCTTCTTTCGCAAAGTCTTGAATCATTTTTTGTAATAGGAGTGAAGCATATCCATTTCCCCGATAATTCGGGTGTGTACATACACCAACTACCATAGCAGATAATGAATTTTCAGCGGAAGTAGAGGCGGATGCGATGATTGTGCCGTCTTTTTCAATATAATATGTACGTCCTGTATTTGTTTCAATAGATTGTCGTAAAATTTTTTCTGATTCATTAGCAGTTGGAAATTCATCGATGCTACTTCTTAATTGCATAATTCGACCTACATCATTTATTGATGCAAGTTTAATCGTCTCATGAATAGGCGTGTCAGGTAAGTTGTTGCCATTTAGACATTCACAAAAATACATATCACTTTTGACACCTAGTTGAATAGCAGGAGAAGTTTCAAATTTTTCTACGATAGTTGACTTGCCAGATAGTTTAAGCGGCTTATACGCTGAAAGAAGTGCCTCATAGTCAGTTACTACAAACTCTTCTTTACTATATGGTATAAATGAATCGTGAAAGCGAAGTAAAATTGATTGTAATGTTCCATTCTCTTTAAATACTCCCCATAGTTCTTGAAAATCTGTATCATAACCGAAAGCTTCAATATCTCCAATAATAAATAAGTTAAGGGCTGCTTCTTCTTTTAGGTAAGCGAATACTTGTTTATGATCTTCCTTTGTTAATTTTCGCATCATAACGAATCGACCTCTTTTTTTATTTTTCTAAATATTACAACTTAAGTTTTTTGAAAGCAACATAAAATTTTATGTTTAGTTCACCAACTTTCGGAAAAACTAGGAAAGATATGACAAAGGAGGTTATGAACGGTGGATCATCCAATTCAAGGATTAATGAAAGCGGCAATGGAAAATTTAAAAGAAATGGTCGATGTGAATACGATTGTTGGGGAGCCTGTTCAAACGGCTGACGGTGGTGTGGTGTTAACGGTTTCTAAAGTAGCGTTCGGGTTTGGAGCAGGAGGTTCTGATTTCCAAACGAATGATGGACAAAGAGCGAACGGTAACCCTGCATTTGGTGGCGGTAGCGCGGGTGGTGTTTCTATTACACCAGTAGCATTTCTTGTGGTGAATAAAGATGGAGTAAATATTCTACATCTACAAAATGCGACACATTTAGCAGAAAAAATGATTGAATTAGCTCCACAAACAATTGATAAGATTCAATCGATGTTCCAAAAAGATGAAAAGAAAGAGGGAAATCATCATCCTCAAAACCCAGATGAAATCCTTTAAAAACGCCTGCTCACGAGCAGGTGTTTTTTCTTGTAATCACTATGTAATAAAACACATGAAATTGTAAATAGTTTTTGAATTTTTTTCTATGTTTCTAAAATTTTTCATGTTAAAATATGCTATAGAATTGAAACATATAAAACGAAGGTGGCTAGGTGCTTTGTCTGGAGGATCTGACCAAGTAAAGAATATGATATATATTAATGGTAATCGTCGGGGTCATTGTTTTATTACATCAGGAATTACGTTTAAAGAGTTTGCAAGTAACATCCCTTCACCGCTTCATCAAGTGTTGCTTTTGAAGCACAACTTTGAATGGACAGATTTTCACTATCATACTTTATTTGAATATGTTGAGGAAGAAAATATACATAAGTTAATTCAAGCAGAGATTGATGAATTTGATGAATTTTGTTGGGTAGATTTTGATGATGCAAGCGATTTAGATGAACTAGAGCCAAAAGAAATTGCAGAGCTTTTATATTTGGCTCACAAAAAAGAACCACTTGCAAGAACATTCTTTCCGCTATTGAAAAATAGATTTGTTTATTTTTCACATGATGACGGATGGTACAACAAAGTGTATTATCGTAGAATTGCTGACTTTGTAGGAATGTTAAGTAAAGTCATTCCTTATAAACTCGGTGCTTTCGGTAAGAAACGTTTTTCTTTGTTCCAAAAATCAAAAATTTTCCCAGCAATTTCGAAAGAATTGATCATGGGGCTTATTCCATTAATGGAAGATGGTCTTTATATTGATCTAGCAGGGAAAATTGAGTCAAGAAGGGGTCTTGAAATTCCGGTATATGTAGTTGGTTCGT
Source organism: Bacillus sp. HY001 (assembly GCF_007558965.1). Lineage (NCBI taxonomy): Bacteria > Bacillati > Bacillota > Bacilli > Caryophanales > Bacillaceae > Bacillus > Bacillus sp. HY001. The sequence goes on from NZ_VLTE01000015.1 coordinate 98,147, forward strand.
ATGAAAGTACGGATGAGGTACTAGATAATATCGATGAATTGAAAGAAGAAGCAACAGAGACAGGTTGGCTCATTTTTGATAAGAAAGAACAAGAATGGCAATGGGTTGTGGACTAAGAAAACTTGGCGCATGAAGTCAAGTTTTCTTGTCATTTGAAAGGAGTACAAATGAAGAAATATTATACAATTGTGGGTATTGTAAGTATTATTCTCGTGGCGATTTTACTTATTACTTGTCCGAAAGAATCAGATTTTAAAGTGTATGTAGAGGATAAGTATGCATTGAAATGTGATGAGAGTAGTTTTGAATGCACACAAAATGTAGATGGTAAAAAAGAAAAATTAAAATTTGAAAGTACAGATGCACGAAATGGTGTATTCTTTATGACTGTAAAGCAAACATTTAAAACAGAAGCTGATGTTACGAAAGAATATAGCGGAGTAGGAATGTTTGGTACATTTCTTTTTGTTTCAGAGAAGACTTTCTAGTAATAGAAGGTCTTTTTCTTATGCTTATGCTCATATAGATGAAGTAAGACAAGCATAGGAGGGGTAGTGATGAAGAATACATGTATCGTTTGCGGTGGTGAGGAGTTTTTTTCCTCCACTTTGTATGCACGTACGAAACAAGATTGGGCATATGCACAAAATATGTATCGATTTGAAAAGGTGTTTATTGAGCATCGGGATGAAGAGAATTATCCAGTTTTTCAAGAAATTATAGCGAAACATTGCTGTGGATGCGGTCATATTATGCTGTATCACGAATGAACACACCAAGTATAACTTGGTGTGTTTTTTTTAAAACGCTGACAAAGCAAGCGGATAGAGTAAAGTAAATAAAACAGAAAAACTACCAAAACCAATTGCTGTATATCCAAGTGTTCTTGCTCCGAAATTGACAGCTAATAAGCCGACTAAAATCGCAAGAGAGCCGAGTGTAACCGGATAAAATGCAATTGAGAAAAGCGAAAGAAATAAAGCGACATAGCCTACCATTGCACCGGTATTTGTACCTTCTATTTCATTTGCAATTTCTTTACGGTTATGTCTAATCGGAATGCCAGCTGGTGATATTTCAGCTGCATACTCTTCGTTTTTTTCACCACTTTTAAAATGATGATTTCTCTTTCTTCGCATGTACATCCCTCTCTTTCAATTGGGTGTACCTATAGTATCTTACATAAAGAGAAGAACATGAGTATGAGTTAAACCCAAGTAAAGCAAAAATTGGAGAATAAAGATTCCATTATTAGCTTGTACATCTCCTAATGAAGATAAACAGGAATTTTGGAAAATGATGTAGAATGAAATGAGTGATAAAACGTGAAGGCAGGGGAATGTATGACGAAATTTAATTGGCATGAATCAGCAGAGAAAAAATGGGATAGTAGTGCAGAATTTTGGACTCAGAATAGTCAGGAGATGTGGGACAGCGGGAGCAGAAGTACAATTATTCCATTTTTTGAACAGTATGTGAAGAAAGAAGCTTGGGTGCTTGATGTTGGTTGTGGGGATGGATACGGTACATATAAATTAAGTCGCGCGGGCTATAAAGCAGTTGGAGTAGATTTATCAGAAGTAATGATTCAAAAAGGGAAGGAGCGCGGAGAAGGACCGAATTTATCTTTTATAAAAGGAGATCTTTCTTCCTTACCATTTGAAAATGAGCAATTTGAATCAATTATGGCAATAAACTCTTTAGAATGGACCGAGGAGCCATTACGAGCATTAAATGAGATAAAGCGCGTTTTAAAAATTGATGGGTATGCATGTATTGCAATTTTAGGACCAACAGCCAAGCCTCGAGAGAACAGTTATCCTCGTTTATACGGCAAAGACGTTGTTTGTAATACGATGATGCCATGGGAATTTGAACAGTTAGCGAAAGAACAAGGTTTTGAAGTGGTAGATGGCATCGGTGTATATAAGCGCGGAGTAAATGAGAAGATGCTAGGACAACTACCTATCGAATTACAACAATCGTTAACCTTCTTATGGGTATTTATGTTAAAAAACGCATAAAGAAATGAAAGAATTTTTAGGAGGTAAATAAGTGCAGAAAATACAAAAAACTGATACAATATCATCAGAACCAATTAAAGGGGGACTAGGGTATATGACAACTACTACAACAGTTAAATCCGACATTGAAATCGCACAAGAAGCGAGTATGAAGAAGATTCAAGAAATTGCAGCTGAATTAAATATTTTAGAAGATGAATTAGAGCCATACGGGCATTATAAAGGTAAGTTATCTCTTGACATTTTTAAGCGCTTACAGAACGAGAAAGACGGTAAAGTTGTTTTAGTAACAGCGATTAACCCAACTCCAGCTGGAGAAGGTAAATCAACAGTAACAGTTGGTTTAGGTCAAGCTTTTAATAAAATTGGTAAGAAAACAGTAATTGCACTTCGCGAACCATCTCTTGGACCAACCATGGGACTAAAAGGCGGAGCAGCAGGTGGTGGTTTTTCACAGGTAGTACCTATGGAAGACATTAACCTTCACTTTACTGGAGATATTCATGCGATCACAACTGCTAATAACGCGTTAGCAGCGTTTATTGATAATCATATCCAACAAGGAAACACACTTGGAATTGATACACGTAAAATCGTTTGGAAACGCTGTGTTGACTTAAATGATCGTGCCCTTCGTAACGTAGTAATTGGTCTTGGTGGACCAGTTCAAGGTGTACCACGTGAAGACGGTTTTGATATTACAGTAGCATCTGAAATTATGGCGGTATTCTGCCTTGCAACAGATATTCAAGATTTAAAAGCGCGTCTATCTCGCATCGTAGTTGCTTATAACTTTGCAAATCAACCTGTAACGGTTAAAGATTTAGGTGTAGAAGGTGCGTTAACATTATTATTAAAAGATGCATTAAAACCAAACTTAGTACAAACGTTAGAAAATACACCAGCTATCATTCACGGCGGACCATTTGCGAATATTGCTCACGGTTGTAATAGTGTTATCGCTACAACAATGGCAGCAAAATTAGGTGATTATGTTATTACAGAAGCTGGATTCGGTGCTGATTTAGGTGCAGAGAAGTTTTTAGATATTAAAGCTCGTGCAGCTGGCATTAAACCAGAAGCAGTTGTTATTGTTGCGACTATTCGTGCGCTTAAAATGCATGGTGGCGTAGCAAAAGATCAATTAAAAGAAGAAAATGTAGACGCATTAGCAAAAGGTATGGAAAACTTACAGAAGCATGTTGAAACAATTCAAAGCTTCGGTGTGCCTTTCGTAATTGCAATTAATAAATTCATTACAGATACAGATGCAGAAGTTGCATACTTACAAGAGTGGTGCAATGAGCGTGGCTATGCAGTATCCTTAACGGAAGTTTGGGAGAAGGGTGGCCAAGGCGGAGTTGACCTTGCTGAGAAAGTGTTAAAGGAAATCGAAAAAGGTGAGAACAACTACGCACCACTTTATGAATTAGAATTACCATTAGAAGAAAAAATTCGTACAATTGCTCAAAAAGTGTACGGTGCAAAAGACATTGAATTTGCTCCGAAAGCACGTAAGCAATTAGCTCAATATGAAGGAGAAGGATGGAGTAACCTACCAATTTGTATGGCGAAAACACAATACTCTCTTTCTGACGATGCAACAAAATTAGGTCGTCCATCAGACTTTATCGTTACAATTCGTGAGCTGAAACCATCAATTGGTGCAGGATTTATCGTTGCGTTAACAGGAACAATGTTAACAATGCCAGGCCTTCCAAAACAGCCAGCAGCACTACAAATGGACGTAAATGAAGATGGAAAAGCAGTAGGTTTATTCTAAAAGGTTGTAATTCATCTCGTTTATCTGTAAACTATATATACATCAAGTGGCGCCTTTCCATCGAAAGGCGCCTGTTTTTTGGAGGAAATTATGTTTGATCCAACTGCTTTTGATAATTTAAAAGTAATCGTGGAAGGTGCTGTATATGATTTTGATTTACATGGAGATATTCTTGTAACAGATCGAAAAGATATGATGGACCTTGCCTCATTAAGTCGTATATACAATATTTCATTTCAATTAACAGAGCCGTTCGAACAGTTAGTAGAAGCAACATTTTCACTATCTGTAGATGCAAAGAACTTATCTGGTGAAATATTGGAAGTACCACAATTTACACCAGGTTGTGAAATGAAGTTAGCATTTTCATTCCCGATAGAAAAGCCAGAGGTAATGTGCGAAGAAATTGAAACTTTCATGCATTCTATATGGGGAAAAGAAAGAATGATTACGCAAAAACTTTCATACGAATATAATAAGCAAGCGATTTCATATCATAATAAGGTAGAGGTTCTATTTCAAAAAGCGATTACAGAAGACCATGTTGATGATTTAATAGCTGTTATTTCACACATGATAGAAACGGTGCGAACAATACAACATTTTCTTCAAAAATAGAGATAAAGGAGAAAAACAAATGATAAAAGATATGCAACCATTTTTACAACAAGCTTGGGAGAAGGCTGGTTTTAAAGAATTAACTGAAATTCAAAAACAAGCGATTCCAACTATTTTAGAAGGACAAGACGTTATAGCTGAATCTCCAACTGGAACAGGAAAAACATTAGCGTACTTATTACCCCTTTTACATAAAATTAATCCTGAAGTAAAACAACCACAAGTTGTTGTTTTAGCGCCAACACGTGAGCTTGTTATGCAAATTCACGAAGAGGTTCAAAAGTTTACAGCAGGGACTGAAATTTCAGGGGCATCTTTAATTGGTGGTGCAGATATTAAGCGCCAAGTTGAAAAATTAAAGAAACACCCGAGAGTAATTGTCGGTTCACCAGGACGTATTTTAGAATTAATTCGAATGAAAAAGCTAAAGATGCATGAAGTAAAAACAATTGTATTTGATGAATTTGATCAAATTGTAAAACAAAAGATGATGGGCGCAGTACAAGATGTAATTAAATCAACGATGCGCGACCGTCAATTAGTATTCTTCTCAGCGACAATTACCAAAGCTGCGGAAGACGCGGCACGTGATTTAGCAGTTGAACCACAAGTGGTACGTGTAACACGTGCAGAGTCAAAAAGCTTAGTTGAGCATACGTATATCATTTGTGAGCGACGCGAAAAAAATGATTACGTAAGAAGAATTATGCATATGGGCGATGTAAAAGCAGTTGCTTTCTTAAATGACCCATTCCGTTTAGATGAAATTACTCAGAAATTGCAGTTCCGTAAAATGAAAGCAGCAGCTCTTCATGCAGAAGCAGGTAAGCAAGAGCGTGAAGCAACGATGCGTGCTTTCCGCGGCGGGAAATTAGAAATTCTACTTGCTACTGATATTGCAGCACGCGGTATTGATATTGATGATTTAACACATGTAATCCACTTGGAGTTACCAGACACAGTAGACCAATATATTCACCGCTCAGGACGTACAGGACGTATGGGTAAAGAAGGAACTGTCGTTTCTCTTGTAACACAACAAGAAGAGCGTAAATTACTTCAATTTGCAAAAAAACTAGGCATCGTATTTACGAAGCAAGAAATGTTCAACGGATCTTTTGTAGAAACGAAACCGAAAGCACCAAAGAAAAAGAAACCAGCGTTTACCGGGAAGAAAAAGCCTAGATAAAGAATGGGAAAGACGTAACTATTTGTAGTTACGTCTTTTTTATTTGCAATTGAATAATACAAGGAGGTTTATTAATGGTTATTAAAATGTATCTAGCATCATTTTTTAAATCAACATATGTACAAGGAAGTAATATAAAGAGAGTCGAATATTAAACTGATACGAAATAATAAAAAGAAGGTACATATATGAATAGGAAATTAGGGATGTTTTTAAATACGAAACATATTGTAAAGAAGTAAAAAATAAAAATTCAAGTAAGTATATAGAAGTCGCAGCAGGAAATGGTGGAGTAGATTTCGATATATTCTTCAAGGTATTAGATGAAATTGGATTCGACGGATATAATATGATTGAAAGAAATGATTATTTTGACGAGCTGGATGGGATGAGTCAGTCGATAAATTTTGCAAAGAAGTACATACCAACTCAAAAGGAATAACGATAGCAACTGTAGAAAGCTACATAGAATGTAAAAAAACAATAGGAGGAATACAAATGATTCATAAAGTTGGACAAATTATGTTATATGTAAATAATCAAGATGAGGCAGTAAACTTTTGGACGGAAAAGGTAGGGTTTCATGTAGTAGCAGAGGAAGATAACAAGCAAGGAATGAGATGGATTGAAATCGCTCCGAAAAGCGATGCAGAAACGAGCATTATATTACATAATAAAGAAGTGATTTCTAAAATGAGCCCAGAATTAAATCTTGGTACACCATCTTTAATGTTCTTCTCAGAAAATCTTGATCAATTATATACAGATTTAAAAAATAAAAATGTTACTGTTGGCGAAATGGTAACTATGCCTTCTGGTAAAGTATTTAACTTTGCGGATAGTGAAGGGAATTATTTTGCGGTTATGGAAAAGAACAAATAATAATATCACTATGTGAAAATCCCCCTCAAATATATTGAGGGGGATTACATGTTTGAAGGGGATTTTTCATTAGAGAGTTGATTAATATAAAATACGCCCTTTTCAATAACTGTCTCAATATAACCAACGATTTGATTAAACGTAAACACTTGTAAGTCCTCATGCAAATGTTGCTCTGGATACAACATATCTTCAAAAAGATACTTTCGAAAAGCTAATACGTTTTCTTTAGAAACCTCTTCAATATCCATAATGTGAACCTCTTGATTGAGAAGAGAGAAGAGTTGTTGTTCTTTATCGTAATGATGAAGCAACTTTGCATTTAACAATTTAAAATCGTTATAGTACATAGGTGCAATCGTTTCGTCATTTTCTATTCTATTTTTTAGCCAAGGTAGAAAAAAGCCACTTAGCCAATTATCATCGGCAATGAGATGGGTGTAATAACCTAAGAAAAAAGGGGAATCCATATGAACTTTATATTTTTGAAAAAAAGAATTGAAATCTATCCTTCTCGTATAGTTTTTCGTTGTGCCAGCGTAAAAGTGTGAAGCGCCTTTTTCTTTTGTTGAATGAACAGCATCAGGGGCTACACCTCCAAGTATGAAAGAAGTTTTATCTTGAATACATAATTTTTCGGCAATCCTGTTAGCGATAATAGCATGCATAATTCGTGATCCCATGAATGACACCTCGGTTTCAAGTATTCATTTCAGGAAGGGGACTGAACAGTTAGTATGACTTTCCCTGTACTTTTTCTACTTTCGACCCATTCATGTGCTTTCCCTGCATCTTGAAGTGGAAAAGATTTCGTAGCCTTAATTTGCAAACTTCCGTCACGTAAATAACGGAAAACTTCATTTGCAGTTTCTTGGAGTAGTTCGGGACGTTTTTCTCGTGTAGTACCAAAGCTAAAACCGAGTATAGAGCGACAACTTGCGTGTAAATCTTTCGTTTGACAGTTACCAATTTTACCGCTTGCATTTCCGAAATGAACGAGGCGACCATAATAAGCAAGACATTTTAAACTTTTTTCCGAAACTGTTCCAGAAATAGAATCTAAAATTACATCGACCCCTTCACCATTTGTCAGCTCATTGACTTTCTCTACAAAATCCTCATCTTGATGACAAATAACATAATCAGCTCCAGCATCTAAAGCGATTTTACTTTTCGATTCATTTCCGACAGTACCGATAACAGTTCCAGCTCCTAATAGTTTAGCGATTTGAATTGCTGTTGTACCAATTCCACCAGCCGCTGCATGAATGAGTACAGACTCGCCTTGTTGAAGCCTTGCTACATTTGCAAGTAAATTATAGCTTGTGAAAGATACGATAGGGCATGCCGCTGCAGTTTGAAAATCGACTTCATGGGGTAAAGCAAAAGTAAGGTTTTCGTTTGCGACAACGTATTCTGCGTAAGAGCCATTTTGAGGAAAAGCAATGACACGTTGCCCAGGATAAATATTTTTTACATGAGAACCGACTCGTTCTACCACACCAGTTGCATCTATCCCTGGTATAAAAGGTAGTGCTTTATTTCCTTTTTTACCATAACGGGATTTAATATCGGCGAAATTTATACTAGTAGCAACAACGCGAATCAAAACTTGATCTTCTGAAATAGCGGGCATATCCACATCTGTATATTTCATCACTTCAGGACCACCAAACGACGTTACAACGATAGCTTTCATCATATATCCTCCTAAATTTGACTATATAAATCATTTTAAATCTTCATTAGGAATTGGAAAATTATATAATTGTTATGCATGGTTATAAGTGAAGCTTATGAACTCATTGAATTATTATATTAATTTATATAAAAAACCTTTGAAAAAATCGAACGAAATATCAATTACTTGCCAATATATAGTGTAAGACAAAGGAGGGATGGTATATGAAGGATGAAACAGTGTATACAGATTTAATCCATTTAACTTTATCAGGAAATAAAGAAGCATATAGCGAGTTGTATGATAAAACGATTCAAGAAGTATATAAAACAGCACATTTTTTAATTGAAGATAAAACAGATGTAGATGATGTCGTTCAAGAAATATACATACAGTTATATGAATCGCTTCGTAAGTATGATAGCGAGAAGCCATTTCGTCCTTGGTTAATTGGACTTGCGATTAAACAAATTCATTCTTATAGAAGAAAGAGGTGGATGCGACTACGAATTATAAAAAAAGCAGAAGAGCAAAGAAAACCAGTGCAAATTGATTTTTCAAACGATGTTGTAAGTAAAATATCAAACCAAAAACTAGTCGAACTCATTCATAAATTACCGTATAAATTGAAACAAGTAATTATTTTAAGATACTTACACGACTACTCACAAGAAGAAGTAGCAAAAATATTACATATTCCACTTGGTACTGTGAAATCTAGAATTCATGCGGCCTTAAGGAAACTACGTCAAAAAGAGCAAGTAGAAGAAATCTTTTTAGGAGAGGTAGGGAATGCGAAATGAGTTTAGATTGTAGAGTTAGAGAATCTATACAAGAAGAAGCGAAGGGGGTTGTAGCCCCGCCGGAGTTAAAAGAAAAAATAATCGTTCAAATAAAAATGAAGCGCGGGGGAAGTAAGGTGAAGAAACGCCTTATCGCAGGAGTGCTTGCAGCAGCATTTTTAATCCCTACGACGGGTTTTGCTTATCAATCTATCATGGCAGATGGTATATACGGATCTTTTGAGAATTTAAAAAAACATGCCGGAGCGATGACATTAGAAGCGTATATGCGTTTTAATGCAAAGTTATCACAAGCGAAAGATGAAATGGGTGCAAAGGAATATGAAGAGTTTACAAAAGAACTAAAAAAATTAACAAATGCTAAGCTTGAGTACGGAGATTCGAACGGTAATATTGATTACGATCAATTATCACCAGTTAAAAAAGAAGAAATGAAAAAAGTAGAGATGGAGCTTCAGCCATATTTTGATAAATTAAATGGCCATAAATCTAGTAAAGAAGTATTAACCCCTGAAGAGTATGAACAATATATGGAAGCATTAATGTCATATCAAACCGTATTAGTAAAAACGAAATCAAGTGGTGGGATAACAGTAAACGAAGTACCTGAGGCATACAAAGAAAGATTTATTAAAGCGGAGCAGTTTATGGAGTATGTAGACGAAAAAGTACGATAAGTAGGAAAGCTCATAGCTTTAGCTGTGAGCTTTATTAATTGTATTAACCACCTATTCCTTTTGCTAGCAATAGAAAATATACAACTACTAGTATTACGCCATTTAATGCAGTGCCAACTATTCCGAATAACCAATTTTTTGATGCTATCGCAAAAATAATTCCGAGTAATGAAAGGGGAGCTAGAATCGCAACAATTAAAGTTAAATTTGCATTAGGCCCTCTTAAAATAAAGAAAGAACATATACTTGCGAGAAACATTAGACACGAGAATCCAAAAAGTTTATACATAATAATGCTCCCTTAGTTGAAATGGCATTTAACTTAGTACACGATTTTCTTTAGTTTAACATAAATTTCCTAGTATATATTGAATAAGTAAACAATAAAAAACGAGTATACAATCTATGTGATTGTATACTCATTTTATTATTATTTAAATTTCCTTACCGCATGAATAGCGACTCTTACAAGTAATATCGCACTTATAAATAAACCACCGTAACCAACGACACTTAAAAATTGATTATTTGGCTCTTTCGCATTGTTTGCTAAATGCAATACGCCTACTGAAATCCCACCAAATGCAGTTCCAATAAATGCAATTAGGAATTGCGAGATAAACGTAGTAATGAATGATGCATTTGTTTCGTCAGAGAAAAAGCCGACTTTTACAGATAATTCTCCGTTTTCTAGTTTTGAACTTAAATCATCTAGTTTTCTAGGAATGCGTCGTATGGCAGGTAACATAGAGAGTAATTCGTTTGTTGCAGCTTCTTTTAGACTAGAATAATTGTTAACCGGCATAAAACTAGCTGCATGATCTTTCGCAAAGCGTTTCGCTTCGTTCATTAAATTGAATTCGGGATTTAGTTGTAGCATCGTTCCTTCTAGCGTAATTAAAGAGCGGAAAGCTCCTGTAACCATTGGATAAAAAGCCAATTCAAACTCAGCGATTATTTGAAATAATCCTTGCATGAATTCTTCAGAACTATTTGTAGAAACATACGTACTTTGGATTAATAATTGACTGATAGCTTGTTCTAATCCTTCTTTATCAACATTTGGTTTCTTTTCAACTAATTGAAGCAGTCCATCAAGCAAGACATATGAATTTTTGCGCTCAAAGCCGATAAGCAGTCGCTTGAATGCATCTTGTTGTAGTGTTCCTAATCGTCCGACAGAGCCGAAATCAAGTAATGCAGGAGTGCCATCACGGAGAATATATACGTTACCTGGATGAGGATCTGCATGGAAAATACCTTTAAAGAAAATTTGCTCTAAAATACAATCGAAGAGTTGTCGTTGTACTTTTTTCGTATCAATTTGTAATTCATTTAATAAAGCTGACCCGCTTTTAACACTTACCCCATCCAAAAATTCAAGCACAAGTATTTTTGAATTACTGTATTCTTGATATACTTTCGGTATTTTTACTTTCGTTTCACTATTTTTTAGTGAATCAGACACTTGTTCGAAGTTACGAGCCTCGATTTTGAAATCAATTTCTTCTTTCATTGCGGTAGAGAAGCCATGTGCTAAATCAAGAAAGCCGATGTTTTTAGCCCAAGTTGATTTGTTGGAAATCCATAAAGCAAAGTGAATTAAAATATCTAAGTCACGTTTAATTGTTTCAGAAATATTAGGCCGTAGTAGTTTAACGACGACATCCTGGTCGCTTTCTTTTAGCTTTGCTTTATGTACTTGTCCAATAGAGGCGGCAGCTAACGGTTCCATTTCAAAGGAGCTGAAAATTTCATCTTTTGGTATATGTAGTTCCTTTATCAATATCTCTTCCACTTGTTTTTGTGATAAACGTGTTACATTTTCCTGAAGGTTACATAACTCGTGAATAAAAACAGATGGTAATAAATCAGATCGAGTTGATAAAACTTGTCCGAATTTAATAAATACACCACCGCATTCTTCTAGTGTATTTCGAAGTGAAGTGGCGAGCTTACGATCTGCTTCTGGCGAGCGCTTTAATGCTAAATATTTTCCCATCCCGTGCTTTATTGCAATAGAAGAGACGCGCATATATCTTTTTTGTCTACCAATCTTAGCGAAGAATTTTGAAATAGGATTTCGGCTTTCTATTACTAGCTCATCCATTTCGCCACGCTTAATAGGATCAAATAGTTCAAAAACTAGGTAACAAAGCATTGATACGATTAATGAGCTTCCTAGCCAAAAATATCTATCAACACCGATAATCGATTCATCTTGATAGCGTAAGAATAAAAACCAATACATAGCTGACGTAATTGAAACACCTAAAGTGGCCGCACTTGCTTGTTTGAAGAAATTTAGTTTTGTACCAATTAGCCGACCACTGATGAAAGACATAATGATTGCTAGTAGAAAAAGTTGAAAAAACATTGTATCATTCCTCTAAATTTTATTCGATTACTGTATTATACTGGAATGCAATTATTCTAACAACAAGCCAAGGAAGTACAAACCTTGGCTTGCAAGATTCAATAGAGTACTCAATTATATTTTTTCATAGTTGCATTATCTTTTTGTATAAAACAATCTAAAAGGGAATAACCAGCTATTAAACTAATTATCGTAACAAAGGTTGTATTTATAAGAATAATATTAGCTAAATAAGGTAGATATTGGCCAAGCGGTGAAAAGAGTAGAGCTGGAGAAAAGGAAATTAATATTGTAGGCACTGTAATTACGATAAACTTATCTGGTTGAAAGCTCCAGCTTTGTTTACTCGTTTCGCGATTAATCGATTGAAGGAATCGTAATAATATGCCAACGATAAGAGGGAAGAGTGTAAAGTAGAATAATCTTGGATATACGTTAAAGTTTACCTGGGCGTCTGTATCTAAATAAAATTGAATTTTCACTCCGACAAATAATAATAAGACGATAAATAAGGTGAAGCAGAGGTATAGCATCACTTTTTGCATTGTATTCCACCATCCTTTACTCAAAATATATTCAAAAAAAGAAGAGATATACAATAACTATTGTTGTATATCTCTTCTTTTATGGTTAGTTAATAGTGGAGTTTGTTTTTTCTTGCTTCGTGAAATAATCTATAATGCCCATCGCGCTAATTTCTATATCCAGATGTAAAATGTTATAAACGGAATGATCTGATGGAACGTTTAACTTTGTAAGGTGGGAAGAGATCTTATTCATTAATACAGTTTGTAAAGCTTTAGTCGCTTCATCGAAATCATTATACTGTTCAAAGACCTCTTTTCCCGTATGAACGAAAATAGGTAGCCAATGTTCAAGCTGGTTATATACTTCTGTAACATTAGATGATGCACCGTAATGACCGAAATAAATAGTATCTACATTCATACTTTGAATGTGATTTTTTGAAGCAATCATCGCATCTGGTTGGAATTGTGAAGGAGACGTTGATGGGAGATATAGTTCTATACCAACGTCTGCGAGTTCTCTATAATAAATGCCAATTGTATCGCCAGTAAAAATGCCGTTTGTTAATGAATCGTGAATGCTAATATGGTGCTTCGCATGTCCCGGTGTATCGTAAAATGTAAGGATGCGGTCTTCGGCAATTTGTAATGTATCACCATGTTGTACAATACGAACACGTTCTTCTTCTATAGGAAGAATGGGATCAAACAGTTTATCGAAATCTTCTTTGTATACAGCTTTTGCGCCTAAAATGAGTTTTGTTGGATCAATCATATGACGAGCACCGCGAGAATGCACATATAAAGTAGCATTTGGGCACTTTTCCATCATTAAACCAGCAGCCCCGGCATGATCTAAATGAACGTGTGTTACGATAATGTTTTTTAAATCGTTTAAATCAATATGTAATTGTTGTAAGCCGTCTAAAATATACGGAAGAGAAGGGGCTGCACAAGTTTCAATTAAAGTAATATCGTCACCTAATAAAACGTACGTACCAGTTCGTTCATTATGTTGTAAATCGAAATCATCAATAAGATATAGGTGAGAAGATAATTGCTCTACTTTTTTCATCATTACCACTCCTTATTTACTGTATGTTTCTATTATACGCTAAAATAGAAAAAAGGCAGAAAACGAAAGCTCGTCTTCTGCCTTTTTAAAGTGTTATTATTTCGTTTGTTCTTTATTGATAGACATAACGAACAGTCCAACTATGCCACCAACGATTGGCAGCATAATCTCTCCTGCTAAATTAAAGTAGGAGCTTAAAAATAAACCATTTACATCGATTACCCAGCCAATCACATACAATAACATCATATATAGTACGAAATAAAACTCGCGATTTGAAATCGTTTCATGTTGTGCAGTTTTCATAATGAACACCATCCTTTTCTTTTATAATGGAATATAAACTGTCACATTTTGTTCACAATTCAATTGTAAAACTTTCCAACATAAAAGTCTAGTAGTTTGTGTCGAATTTCCGAACAGAAATAAAGCGCTGTCATTTTGGAGGGGAATACGTAATAAGAGCTGTATATTCACGAATGTAGTATAGTATAAACATAGAATGATAGTGAAGAGAGGGGCAAGGACCATGACAGTTTATGATTTTTCAGCTAAAACGATAACAGGAGAAGATAAGTCGTTAAAAGATTACGAAGGAAAAGCGCTTCTTATTGTAAATGTAGCTAGCAAGTGTGGTTTTACACCGCAATATAAAGGGTTACAAGAAGTATATGATAAATATAAAGACCAAGGACTAGAAATACTCGGTTTCCCTTGTAATCAATTCGGAGGACAAGAACCGGGTACAGAAGCAGATATTACTAGTTTTTGTGAATTAAACTACGGTGTAAACTTCCCGATGTTTGCAAAGGTTGATGTGAAAGGTGATAAGGCACATCCGCTTTATACATACATGACAGAACAAGCACCAGGTTTACTCGGTATGAAAGCAGTGAAATGGAACTTTACTAAGTTTCTAATCGGAAAAGACGGGAAAGTAGTAGGGCGTTTTGCGCCGCAAACGAAGCCGGTGGATTTAGAGGTTGAGATTGAGAAGGTACTTGGGGAATAACTAGAAGTTTCAATTTATTAAAAAAGCCTCAAAGAACAATGTTGTTCTTTGAGGCTTTTTCTTTTAACTCACATTATCAAGATTAAATCGCTGAATGGAAGTCATTTGATTTAGGCGGAGAAGCTGCTTTTTTCATAAGGATTTCCCATAAGTGAACGGATTTTTCCCATTCTGTTGCAGCCTGTCCCTTTTGATACATAGCGTTCTCATAACTAAAAGTAAGTTGTTGCATATCATTCGAGTTGTAAAGTGTGTCGATGTGGAGAGCATATTCTCGGAATGTTTGACTTTCACTTCGTCGTATACCGACTCGAGTAAATTGTTTTAAAAGTGCGCCATAAGCTTTGCTATAAACAGCATCATCTTTTCGGTATTTATAGAAAAGAATGATAAAAAATGTAATCCATTTCATTCTAGTAGCGAAGAGAGTATATCCTATAATACTAATTAGTATCGAAGAGAGGAATACGTACCACCAAGAAAATACATTTTTAGCATTTGTAATCTTTTTAGTAGGAGCTTCTTCTGTATCTTCTATTAAACTTTTGAGCTTTGCTTCATTGTTTCTTTGGTGCATTTGCGCGTTTTGAGAATTAGTTTCTTCGCTATTTTGTATTGTGGGAGCAGGAGTATTATTTGTAAAATTATAGGGATTAGTAAATCCTTTTGTTGGTTCGAATGGAATCCATCCGTATCCAGGGAAGTATACTTCGACCCAAGAGTGTGCGTTATCGTTCGCGATTTTATAAACATCCTCACCTTCTGCAGAGGCAAGCGTATTATCAAGAGTTCCTTCCGTATACCCTTTTACCCAGCGAGCAGGAATCCCGGCAGAACGAAGTAACACGATCATAGATGTTGAGAAATTATTACAGTATCCGCTTTTTGTATCAAAAAGAAATTGATCTACATAATCTTGGTTTTTGGCAGGGAACAACACATTCGTTGTTTCATATACGAAAGAATGGTCGGTAAAGTAGTTTTCAATAGCTAATACTTTCTCATATCGGTTGTCTTTATCATTTGTTAGATTAGCAGCTAAGTCTTTTACTCGCTGCGGTAATGATTCGGGAAGTTGTGTGTACTTTGTCATGAAGTAAGGATTTGTTTCTTGGCCTTCATTCGTTTTTACAGCTTTCAATTTTTCTATGGAAAACTCGGGGACCTCATACGTTACTTTATATGAATGTAAAGTAGTGGAGGAGTCTCCGTCCATCGTATAGATTTTTTCAGAAAATGGATCAACGCTGTATGATGCATCTGAAGAAGCCTCAACTGATATTAACCCTGCTGGATAGGTAAGGTGAGGATAACTTTTTTGCATGTTAATTGTTGACTTTGTTGTCTCCGTTTTTGTATTTTGTTCGTACCAGCTCAAGACGTCGTTTTTATTTTTAAAAGAAATCTTTTTTTGATTTTCAGAAACCTCCCATCCTTTTCCAGTATAAAAATCTTTCGTTTCAACTCTCCAATATTGTTTGTTTTGCGTTTGTACTGTGAAAACAATTGTAGGATCAGCCTTAAAAGGACCACCTAATCTCGAGTCATCTAAACCATACCCAATTTTAGAAACTTCTTGCTGTTTACTTGCTTCGGATGTGTTGAATTTTAAAAAATCCATTGGGTTGGGCCATTGAGGACCAAATTTTGGTGCGAAGTATGCGATGGTTGCTGACAATACAATAAACACTGTAAGAGGTCTAAGTAATTTTGAGATTTCTTTAGCATAATTTTGTAAGTGTTCCATCTCTTTTATTCGTTCTATGCGAAGAAGGCTAAGCATAAAAAAGCCGATGACAACAGTACGAATAATAGCGAAGTTTGCATCGTATAAATGTAAGTTATGAAAAACGGTGATATAAATAATAGTCAATATAAGAAATAACAAACCGCGCTTTCTATGAATCATCCAAAAAGAAATGAAAGCACTCAAAAACCAAAATGATAAAAAAAATAAAAGTGTTGGAAAAACTGGAGAGATATCTAGTAAATTCCCCTTAAATAACAGGGAGGAATTTAGAGAAATATCAGTAAAAAATTTCGTTAGCCAAGATGGATTTATAAAAGCATTTTTATAATATAGGAAATGAATAATGAATAAAATTGTGATGATCTTTATTGGAATCTGCCACTTTGTTTGAAAAAAAGAGAGAGTGAAGCAAATCCCTATAAATATTACAAAAATATCTAATCTACCTACGTTTGTAATACCTATGAGGGGTCTTAGCCATTCTAGTAAAAGTAGAAATGCGCACGCATGCATGAAAAATCTGTTCATATCCCATTGTTTTTTTGTTTGTAATGTTATCATTTGCTCACCTCAAAAAATACGTTTGTATAGTGGTTTTCATAAACCGCTTTTACAAATATTTTTCGTTTTTGTAGAGTTTCTAGAATACTGAGTTCTCGATGTGAGAGTTGATTTGCTTTTTCTTTTACGACAAACACCATTAATTTTCTATTTTTAATAGCAGCAAAGTCAGCCGCCTTTTGAATATCGGGAGAAAGATCGCTTGTTACGAGTATAATCGTGACGGGCTCATAAATTTTTCTTAATTCCATTTCTACACTCCGGGAGAGCGGGAATGCACTGTCCGCTTGTACTTTCGCTAAATGACAAAAGATTTGATGCAACTGACTATCTCCATTGTCTAAAGGGAAAAAAGTTCGTTCTTTTCCGACAGATACGAATGACGCTGGTGAATTTTGCTTCAAGACAGACCTGACAATAGAGGCGGTAAATGTGACGACTGATTCGAATAGAGGGGATGGGGTTCTGTCCATGAATATCATAATATTATGGCTGCGCTGTTGTTCAAACTCTTTCGTCATAATGTTGTTTGTTCGGGCAGTTGCTTTCCAATCAATCCATGAAAAGCGGTCACCAGGTTTATAGTCTCTCACACCGACAGAAATGGTAGAGTCTTTTACTAAATTTATATTTGCTGAAAGTGCTCCTTGTTCGAAATGATTTTCCATTTGTCGATATGTTATATCTACATACTGGGGATAGACTAAAAATGTATCTGGAACTGAAAAAGTTATTTCTTTCTCCATCATACCGAATAAATCACCAGTTTTGACACGTACGCTTGAAAAAGAGTGCTCTCCTCTAGGGATTGTATCAATTGCATATTGAAACGAAATATTTCGTTTCAATCCTGGAAAGAGTATTACTTTATTCATCTTTATTTGTTTATAATTTGTAAATTGTGATGGCAGTACATCTTCTATAATTAAATAAAGTAAGGGAAAAGGAAAACTTCTTTTTATTGTAATCGTACTTAAAAATGGTTCTCCTGCTACATATTCGTCTTGATTTGTTATTCGTTTTACCTCGGCGTTCCGTAAAGCATAGAAGGGAAGCAGTAGTGAATAAAGTCCAATAGGAATCATACTGTAAAACAAAAACCAACTTACAAATCCTCCTTGAAGCATAACGTATACAAATGTTAAGACTAGGCATAACGGAATGAGTGATAACTTAGTAAAATAATAGAGTGTTCGTAGTATCCGTTTCATCAAAGGTTCATCTTCCTTTGAGTAGGTACGGTAGTTCGCGCAACGATTTTTGTGATAACTTGTTCTCCTGTAATTCCTTCAAATTTTGCCTCCATTTTTAGAATGAGTCTGTGAGCTAATACGTAAGGAGCTAAAAATTTAACATCGTCTGGAATAACATAATTTCTGCCATGGATGAATGCATATGCTTGTGAAGCTTTCATTAAAGCAATCGAGCCACGTGGACTTGCACCAAGCTGTATAGAACTATAAGAACGAGTCTGACTAACAAGCTTTACAATGTAATGCTTGATTGCTTTGTCCATACTTATTTCCCGTACGCTCTGTTGTAAATAAAGTAATTCTTCTATTGTAGTAATAGCTTGTAAATGGGAGAGGGGATTTGTTTTTTCCATCCTGTTTAAAATTTCAAATTCTTCTTCTTGTGTAGGATATCCCATTTTTAGTTTCAATAAGAAACGATCAAGCTGTGCTTCTGGTAAAGGATACGTTCCCTCATATTCGACCGGATTCTGTGTAGCCATTACAAAGAACGGTTTTGGTAACGGTCTTGTCCTGCCATCTATTGTAATATTGCCTTCTTCCATACTTTCAAGTAAGGAAGATTGTGTTTTGGGAGATGTACGATTAATTTCATCAGCAAGTATAAAATTCCCCATGATTGGTCCAGGTTTGAACTCAAATTGGAGCTCTTTCGGATTATAAATAGAAACACCTGTTACATCTGACGGCAGTAAATCAGGTGTGAATTGAATGCGCTTGTAATCAGCATCAATAGATTTAGAAAGAGCACGTACTAACATTGTTTTCCCAACGCCAGGAACATCTTCTAATAGTACATGACCTTCCGCTAACAGAGCTGTCAAAGCTAAGATCGTTTCTTTTCGCTTTCCGACCATTAACTTTTCAATATTATTAATTATTTTTTCTATAATGGGATGTAATGAATCAAGCTGGTGCATCGTAATCCTCCTAATGTTATTATCGTTTTTTAATCTATTTAGTGGAAAATAGAATGTATCCATCTAATTACGGGCATAAAGATTTTATCTTTAATTCTAAGAATATTCAGATTATTTATTCTGATTACATCTAGTATAATTGTTTCCGTAACTAAGGGCAATATGGTAAATAATGATTTGTAGTTTAATGTGAAATATGTCTTGATATAAAATAATATCGTGAAGAGAAAATTCAAAACTCTGTTTCATATATTTATAAAGAAAAACGTAGGAATATCTCCTGCGTTTTTTCTTTTGCAAAATAGTCGATCCCCCAAAATACTATTCTCCTAATAATTAAGATTAACCATAAATCTTCACAACGGAACAAAAGATTTTCTCACAAACTTATTTTCTACTGAATTTTTGACAATCTCTTGAACTGTGCGAAATGTCACATCTGAATTTTACAACCTCTCTTATAGTAGGGGTATGTAAGAGAGACGTATTAAAGGAGTGAACAGTATGAAGAAGAAACCTTCAGCACTAATGAGACGTTTAAAATATTTTTCACCAATAGATCGTTATAACGATAACCATACACAAGAAACATATGAAGACCGCGAATGGGAGAATGTGTACAGAAAGCGTTGGCAGCATGATAATGTAATTCGTTCCACACACGGCGTGAACTGTACTGGTTCATGTAGTTGGAACATTTATGTGAAAGATGGAATCGTAACTTGGGAAGGACAGGAGCTTAACTATCCGACTACAGGTCCTGATATGCCTGATTTTGAACCACGAGGATGTCCGCGTGGAGCAAGTTTTTCTTGGTACATTTACAGTCCACTTCGTGTGAAATATCCGTATGTACGTGGTGTTCTTTGGAATATGTGGCAAGAGGAACTGCAAAATAACGAGTCACCATTAGATGCTTGGAAGAGCATTGTGGAAAACCCTGAAAAGGCACGTACGTATAAGCAGGCGCGTGGTAAAGGGGGATTCATTCGTGCGAATTGGGATGAAGTGTTACAACTCGTTTCAGCTTCTTTACTATACACAGTTATGAAATACGGTCCAGACCGAAATGTTGGTTTCTCACCAATTCCAGCTATGTCGATGTTAAGTCATGCAGCTGGTAGTCGCTTTATGCAACTTATGGGTGGACCGATGCTTAGCTTCTATGATTGGTACGCAGATTTACCACCAGCTTCTCCGCAAATTTGGGGTGATCAAACAGATGTACCAGAAAGTAGCGATTGGTATAACTCTGGTTACATTATGACGTGGGGTTCAAATGTACCGATGACGAGAACACCAGATGCACACTTTTTAGCAGAGGTTCGATATAAAGGAACGAAAGTCGTTTCTGTCAGTCCTGACTTCGCTGAATCTACAAAGTTTGCGGATGATTGGATTAGTGTGAAACAAGGTACAGATGGTGCACTTGCGATGGCAATGGGGCACGTGATCTTACAAGAATTTTACGTAGATAATCAAGTGGAATACTTCACAAAGTATGCAAAGCAATATACTGATTTTCCTTTCTTCGTCACATTGAAACAAAAAGGAGACCAATTCGTTGCTGATCGATTCTTAAATGCTTCTGATATTGGACGCGAAACGAAGTTAGGAGAATGGAAACCTGTACTTTGGAACGAGAACACGAATGATTTTGCAACACCTCACGGTACAATGGGGTCACGTTGGGATAACGAAAAGAAATGGAACTTACGTTTAGAAGATGAAGAAACCGGTGAAAAGATTAATCCGCGTCTTTCTTTACTTGGAATGGAAGATAGTGTTCAAACTGTACAAATTCCGTACTTCTCTGATGATGGAAATACAATATTAGAACGTACAATTCCAGTGAAAAAGGTTATGACAGAAGAAGGTGATGTGTTCGTTACAACTGTATACGACTTAACGTTAGCGAATTACGGCGTGAACCGAGGACTCGGCGGACAAGAACCGAAAGATTTCAATGATGACGTACCGTTTACACCTGCATGGCAAGAAAAAATGACAGGAGTGAAACGAGAACTTATTATTCAAATCGCTCGTGAGTTCGCACAAAATGCTGTTGATACGAATGGTCGCTCAATGATTATTATGGGAGCTGGTATTAACCATTGGTTTAACTCTGATACGATTTATCGCGCCGTTTTAAATCTTGTACTTCTCGTCGGAGCGCAAGGTGTAAACGGCGGTGGTTGGGCGCATTATGTTGGTCAAGAAAAATTGCGACCAGCGGAAGGATGGCAAACAATCGCGATGGCAAAAGATTGGCAAGGGCCACCGAAATTACAAAATGGTACATCTTTCTTCTATTTCGTAACAGATCAATGGCGCTATGAAGATACACCAGTTGGACATTTAGCATCACCAGTTGAAGGCAATTCTCGTTATCAACATCACGGTGATTACAACGTATTAGCAGCAAGGCTTGGCTGGTTACCTTCGTATCCAACATTCGAGAAAAATGGGATTGAATTATATAAAGAAGCTGTTGCTGCAGGTGCAACAACGCAAGAAGAAATCGGAAAATATGTTGCACAAAAATTAAAAGAAAAAGAACTGAAATTTGCAATTGAAGATCCTGATAATAAAAATAACTTCCCGCGCAACTTATTCGTATGGCGTGCAAATTTAATTTCAAGTTCTGGTAAAGGGCACGAATATTTCTTAAAGCATTTGTTAGGTACAACGAACGGATTAATGAATGACGATAGTGATTCGTTACGACCAGAAGAAATTAAGTGGCATGAAGAAGCACCAGAAGGGAAACTTGATTTACTCATTAATTTAGATTTCCGTATGGCCGGAACAGCGCTTTATTCTGATATCGTCTTACCAGCTTCAACTTGGTATGAAAAGCATGATTTAAGTAGTACAGATATGCATCCATTTGTACATCCATTTAATCCGGCAATTGGTTCACCGTGGGAAGCGCGCTCTGACTGGGATATTTTCACTTCACTTTCTAAAGCTGTGTCAGATTTAGCGAAGAAAATTGATCTTGAACCGATGAAAGAAGTTGTGGCAACACCACTTCTTCACGATACACCGCAAGAATTAGCGCAACCACTTGGCAAAATTAAAGACTGGAGTAAAGGTGAGTGTGAACCAATACCAGGTAAAACGATGCCACAAATTCATGTTGTCGAAAGGGATTATAAAACGATTTATGACAAAATGACTGCGCTAGGACCAAATGCCGGAAAACAACCGATTGGTACGAAAGGGATTTCTTGGTCTGCAGAAAAAGAATATGAGCAATTAAAGAGCCGATTAGGAGTCGTTCGAACGGATTCTATTGCGAAAGGTTGCCCAGACATAAAAGAAGCAATCAATGCTGCTGAAGCGGTATTAACACTTTCTTCTACAACAAACGGTCATATGGCTGTAAAAGCATGGGAAGCACTTGAAAAACAAACGGATTTAAAACTACGTGATTTAGCAGAAGAACGTGAAGAAGAATGCTTCACATTTGAACAAATTACAGCGCAGCCAAAAACAGTAATTACTTCTCCGGCCTTTACAGGTTCAGAAAAAGGTGGACGACGTTACTCACCGTTTACGACCAACGTGGAACGTCTTATCCCTTGGAGAACGATAACGGGTCGACAATCTTTCTACTTAGATCACGAAATGATGAAAGAGTTTGGTGAAACGATGGCAACATTTAAACCAATTCTGCAACATAAACCGTTCCGTAAATCACGGCCTGAAGTAGAAGGAAAAGAGATTACATTGAACTATTTAACACCGCATAATAAGTGGTCAATTCATAGTATGTATTTCGATTCATTACCGATGTTAACGCTGTTTAGAGGTGGTCCAACCGTTTGGATGAATAAAGAGGATGCTGAAGAAGCTGGTGTTGCAGATAATGATTGGATCGAGTGCTTTAACCGTAACGGTGTTGTTGTAGCGCGTGCTGTTGTAACGCACCGTATACCGAGAGGAATGGCATTTATGCATCATGCGCAAGATCGCCACATTAACGTACCTGGAACGAAATTAACAAGTAATCGCGGGGGAACACATAATAGTCCAACTCGAATTCACGTAAAACCGACACATATGATTGGCGGATATGGCCAATTAAGCTATGGATTTAACTATTATGGTCCAACTGGGAATCAGCGCGACTTAAATGTTGTAATTCGCAAACTGAAGGAGGTAGATTGGCTTGAAGATTAAAGCACAAGTCGGAATGGTAATGAACCTAGATAAATGCATCGGCTGCCATACTTGTAGCGTAACATGCAAAAACACCTGGACAAATCGTCCAGGTGCTGAATATATGTATTTCAATAATGTAGAAACGAAGCCTGGTATTGGTTATCCGAAGCAATGGGAAGATCAGGAGAAATATAAAGGTGGATGGGAATTGAAAAATGGTGAAATTCAGCTGAAATCCGGTTCGAAAATGAAGCGCCTTATGAATATTTTCCATAATCCAGACCAACCGACAATTGATGATTACTTTGAACCTTGGAACTATGATTATGAAACGTTAACAAATAGTCCGCAGCGTAAGCATCAGCCAGTTGCTCGTCCGAAATCAGCAATTACAGGTGAATTTATCGATAAAATCGAATGGGGTCCGAACTGGGAAGATGATTTAGCTGGTGGACATATAACAGGATTACAAGATCCGAACGTAAAGAAAATGGAAGAAGAAATTAAAACGGATTTTGAAAATGTCTTTATGATGTATTTACCGCGCATATGCGAACATTGTATGAATCCATCTTGTGTATCCTCTTGTCCATCTGGTGCGATGTATAAACGTGAAGAAGATGGGATTGTTCTTGTCGATCAAAATGCATGTCGTGCATGGAGATTTTGCGTATCTTCTTGTCCATATAAAAAAGTGTACTTTAACTGGCAAACGAATAAAGCTGAAAAATGTACAATGTGTTTCCCTCGTATTGAAGCGGGTATGCCTACAATTTGTTCGGAAACATGTGTAGGGCGTATTCGATACATTGGGGTAATGCTATATGACGCTGACAAAGTAAAAGAAGCGGCTTCTGTTGAAAATGAAACAGATTTATATGAATCTCAGCTTACGGTTTTCTTAGATCCAAATGATCCAGAAGTAGCAGCTGAAGCGAAAAAGCAAGGGATTCCTGAAGAATGGATTAAAGCGGCACAACAGTCACCAATCTATAAAATGATTATCGATTGGAAAATCGCTCTACCTCTTCACCCAGAGTATCGTACTATGCCGATGGTTTGGTATATCCCGCCGCTTAGCCCGATTATGAACATGGTGGAGGGAAAAGGTAGTAACTGGCAAGCAGAAGAGATTTTCCCTGCTATTAATAATATGCGTATTCCAATTCAATATTTAGCGAATTTACTCACTGCAGGAGATGAATCACATATTCGTCTTACATTGAAAAAAATGGCTGTTATGCGAACACATATGAGAGCACTTCAAATTAATAAAGAACCAAATGAAGCTGTATTAAAAGAAATCGGTTTAACGAAACAGGATGTAGAAGATATGTATCGACTTCTTGCGATTGCAAAATATAAAGATCGCTTCGTAATCCCAACGTCTCACCGCGAACAAGTTGCAGATTTATATAACGAACAAGGAAGCTGTGGTTTATCCTTCGCAGGTGGCCCAGGATCTTGCACGACAATTTCTTAAATAATGGGGGCGGAAACATATGAAACAAAGTTTACAAACTGCTTTTTCGTGTTCTTCATTCCTTCTCTCCTACCCGGAAATCGGGTGGAGAGAAGCTTTAGTTGAATTACAAGAAGAGGTTGAAGCAATTGAGCAGGACGAAGTTAAAGCTCCACTTACAACATTTATAGAACAAGTACTAAATAAAACGAACGATCAACTTATTGATAGTTACGTATATACATTTGATTTTGGTAAAAAGACTAATATGTATTTAACGTATATGAACACTGGTGAACAAAGAGAAAGAGGTATTGAATTACTAGAGTTAAAGCAGCATTATAAAAAATCTGGTTTTGAAGTAACAGATAAAGAACTACCTGATTATTTACCTCTTTTACTAGAGTTTTTTGCAAATGCAAATGAGCAAGACAGTGAACCAATTATGAGTAAATACAAGGAAAACATACAAGCATTACACGTTCAGTTAAAAGAAGCAGATAGTATGTATGAACCAATTCTTGCGGCTGTTCTACTCGCTATCAATACATGGGGTGTACAGACAAATTAGAAAGGAGAGTTGTCAAAATGATGGATCAATTTCTATGGGTATTGTTTCCCTATATCATTTTTGCAATCTTTATCGGTGGACATATTTTCAGATACAACTATGATCAATTTGGATGGACATCAAAATCTAGTGAACTATTAGAAAAGAAAATGCTCCGAATCGGAAGCCTACTATTCCATTTTGGGATTATGTTCGTAATTGGCGGTCATGTCATGGGGATTTTAATTCCAGAAGCTGTATACCGTTCAATAGGTATTTCGGAGCATATGTATCATGTAATAGCGATTAGTTTCGGACTTCCGGCAGGTGTTGCTTCTATCATCGGTTTAATTATATTAACGTACCGCCGGGTAACAGTAAAACGTATCATTGCAACGAGTACAAAGGGAGATTATATTGCGCTTATATTATTACTTATCGTAATGCTAGCAGGACTTTTTTCAACATTTTTAAACATCGACTCAAAAGGGTTTGATTATCGTACAACGATCGGTCCTTGGTTCCGAAGTCTCTTTATTTTCCGACCGAAAGTCGAATATATGATGGAAGTGCCTGTATGGTTTAAAATTCATATTCTTGCAGGGATGGGGCTTTTCGCAGTATGGCCATTTACTAGACTAGTACATGTATTTAGTGCCCCAATTAAATATTTAAGTCGTAGTTATGTGATTTACAGAAGACGTATTCCAAATGAATTGAAAAAATAATTTTGTTTTATATGTTTAGTAACTTATAAAGAAAGCCGAGATCTAATTGGAGACCTCGGCTTTCTTTATAGGTATAAATCTCAATAAAATGCTAATCAATGCTACAAACAGAAGCAGAGCAATCTTCACAAGCAATTTCACATTTTAAAAAGTGTAAATCGTGTATTGTAATCTTTCCTTTATGAATAGAAATTGTACCTTGCTTTTTTAATTCATTTAACATTCGATTTACACTTTCACGTGAAGTTGCACAGAAATTAGCAAGTTCTTGATTCGTTAATGGTAAATCGATGAGAATACCATTTTCCTTTAACAAACCGTAACTATTTGTCATTCGAATGAGAGTAGAATACAGGGCACCTTTTTTGCCATGTAATACTAAATCTCGGAACTTCGTTTGCATTCTTCTTAAATGTTCACTAATCCATTTCATAAATTCAAATACAAGAGCGGGTTTTTGGAGTAATGCTTTTTCTAAGGTTTCACGCTTTATAACGCCTACTTCAACATCTTCAAGGCATTTTGAATTTAATAAATACTTTGCATTGTCCGTGAACAATGTTAATTCTCCAATAATGTCATATGCCGAACAAATACGGAGTGTCAACTCTTGCCCATCAGCACTTAATTTACTAATTTGTACTTTTCCTGTGTGGATGATATAGAGTTCGGTTGCCTCCATACCTTCTTGAAAAATAAAACTTCCTTTTTTAATTTGCATTTTATATTCAACAGATGCAAGTAATTCCTTTAAATCTTGAGATAATGTCATACTGTTTGCCACAGCGATCACCTTTCTTCTCGTTAACAATATATTTCTTATTTTGAATGTAATTATGATGAAAATGCAAGAGATATTTTTGAAAAAAAGTGAAATTTCAATGACCGTAAGGAGTAGGGGCTGAAGATGTGAACAAAATTCGAACAGATTTGTGAAGAATTTTTGAATGGGGAAAGTGATGTGAGAAAAGTCACATTGAATATGTAGCTTATTTTTTATAATAAAGGCAAATAAAAAATTGAAAGCTTACTAAGGATTGCAGCAGAAAAGAAGGGATATAGATGCACGAGAAAATGAAAGATTCTTTAGAACGGCCACTTCAAGATTTACGTATTTCAGTTATTGATCGTTGTAATTTTAGGTGCACATATTGTATGCCTGCTGAAGTGTTCGGGCCTGATTACGCTTTTTTACAAGAAGAGTTTTTATTAACGTTCGATGAAATAGAAAGATTAGCAAGACTGTTTATAAGTATGGGAGTCAATAAAATTAGGCTTACTGGCGGCGAACCTTTATTGCGTAAAGACTTACCGCAGTTAATCGCAAGACTTACAAAGTTAGAAGGTTTAAAAGACATTGGGCTCACAACAAACGGTATTCATTTAGCAAAACACGCTAAGGCGCTAAAAGAGGCAGGATTAAAACGTGTAAATATTAGTTTAGATGCGATAGAGGACCACGCCTTCAAAAAAATTAACGGAAGAAATGTAAGTACAAAACCTGTACTGAAAGGAATTGAAGCAGCAAAGGCTGCTGGATTAGAAGTAAAGGTAAATATGGTCGTAAAAAAAGGAATGAATGATAGTCAAATCCTTCATATGGCCCGTTATTTTAAAGAACAAGAAATCCAGCTCCGTTTTATCGAGTTTATGGATGTAGGCAGTACGAACGGATGGAATTTTGAACAAGTTATTACGAAGGAACAATTAATAGAGAAGATTAATCGAGTATATCCGATTGAGCCTGTTCCACCTCGTTACTTTGGAGAAGTTGCGAAATTGTATCGGTATGTAGGGAGCGATGCAGAAGTTGGATTTATTACTTCAGTATCAGAGTCATTTTGTTCTTCTTGTACGAGAGCTCGTATTTCGGCAGACGGCAAGTTTTTTACGTGCCTATTTGGAACGAAAGGAACGGATTTACGAGCGCTTCTTCGAGAAAATATTTCTGATGCATCACTATTAAAAATTTTACAACATACGTGGCGATATAGAACAGATCGATATTCAGATGAAAGAACGGTGGAAAGTACAAGTACACGCCCAAAAGTTGAAATGTCTTACATTGGCGGATAGTGAAAGGAGGATTCTCTATGAAAGATCGATATTCAAGGCAAGTATTGTTTTCTGGAATTGGTGAAATGGGACAAAGAAAAATAAGAGAAAAGCATGTGCTCTTAATCGGTGCGGGTGCACTAGGAGCTGCGAATGCCGAAGCACTCGTTAGGATGGGAATTGGGAAATTGACAATTGCCGATCGTGACTACGTCGAATGGAGTAATTTACAGCGGCAACAGTTATATACAGAAGAAGATGCACACCAGTGCAAACCGAAAGCAATTGCAGCGGCAGAGCATTTAAGAAAGATTAATTCTGAAGTGGAGATTGTACCAGTTGTAACGGATGTCACAATGCAAGAAATAGAAGAATTAACACAAGAAGTGGATCTCATAATAGATGCGACTGACAATTTCGACACACGCTTACTTATAAATGACATGTCACAAAAAGAAAATATACCTTGGATATACGGTGGATGCATTGGGAGTTACGGTGTAACGTATACAATTCTTCCTGGGAAAACACCATGTTTTCGCTGTCTAATGGATCATCCTATGGGCGGTGCAACATGTGATACAGCCGGAATTATTCAGCCAGCGGTACAGATGGTTGTTGCTCATCAAGTAACAGAGGCGATGAAAATATTGGTGGATGATTATGAGTCGCTAAGAGGAACGATGTTATCATTTGATATTTGGAACAATCAACATCTCTCATTAAAAGTAAATAGACAGAAAAAAAGTACATGTCCATCTTGTGGGAAATCACGAACGTATCCAAGTCTAGCATTTGAAGCGCAGATGAAAACGGAAGTGTTATGCGGACGGAATACAGTTCAAATCCGTTCAGGAATAAAGAGAGATCTTAACTTAACCGAAATTCAAAAACGATTACAAAAAAGTGTAAATGTCAAAAAAACGCCGTACTTACTATCATTTCTAATTGATGAATATCGTTTCGTTTTATTTACAGACGGTAGGGCATTTATTCATGGGACAAATGATGTGAAAATAGCAAAACGATTATACGCAAAATATATGGGATAAAGAGTAAGAGAGTTTCTGTTTATTAAAATGAGGTGAAAAAGAATGTTAGAAAAACGTATACCAATTCCAGTGGCAGAAGCAGTTGCGCGTGTAATGGAATATGCCTACCAGGGTGAAATAGAAAAGGTTTCTCTTATAGAAAGCTACGGTAGAACGCTTGGAGAAGATGTTATTGCAGACCATGATGTCCCGCATTTTGATCGCTCTCCGTACGACGGATTTGCGATTCGAGCGGAAGATACAAAAGAAGCGAGTAGTAGTAATCCCATTCAGTTTGAAGTAATTGGTGAAATCGGAGCAGGTTTTGTTTTTACAGAAGAAGTGAAAGCATTTCAAGCTGTTCGTATTATGACAGGAGCCGCAATTCCATCGTGGTGTAATGCCGTTGTTATGTTAGAGCTAACGGAAGGGTTAGAAGAAAATGAAAAGACTTATATGAAATTAAAACGCTCTTTTTCTTCTGGGGATAACATTTCTTTTAAAGGAGAGGATGTAAAACAAAATAGCATTATGGTGAGAAAAGGGACTGTTATTAATCCTGGAGTAGCAGCACTTCTTGCTACGTTTGGTTATAGTGCAGTCCATGTTGTAAAACAGCCAGTTATTGGAATTGTAACGACAGGGAGTGAACTGCTTGAAGTACATGAACAATTAAAGCCAGGGAAGATTCGAAATAGTAACTCCTATATGATTGCTGCTCAAATTGAACGAGCGGGCGGGGTTGTACGGTATTATGGACAATTCGCTGATGATTTAGAGACGTGTTATAACACTGTAAAAAAAGCGATGAAAGAAGTCGATATATTAATTACAACTGGTGGCGTTTCGGTAGGAGACTATGACTATTTACCTGCTATTTATGAGAGATTACAAGCTAATGTACTTTTTAACAAAATAGCGATGCGACCAGGAAGTGTGA
Organism: Bacillus sp. HY001; assembly: GCF_007558965.1. Classification (NCBI taxonomy): domain Bacteria; kingdom Bacillati; phylum Bacillota; class Bacilli; order Caryophanales; family Bacillaceae; genus Bacillus; species Bacillus sp. HY001. Next base: position 128,215 of record NZ_VLTE01000015.1, read on the forward strand.
CAACTGTAGCTGAGGTAGAAGGAAAACTACTATTTGGTCTATCTGGTAATTCTTCTGCTTGTTATGTCGGTTGTGAATTATTTGTTCGCCCAGTCATTCGAACATACTTGCATAGACAAGATCCGCACGTATTTCGTACAGACGCAATTTTACAGAAAGACTTTTCGAAAGCAAACCCATTTACTCGTTTTGTAAGAGGAAGAGTGGTAATTGTAGATGGAAAATTGCAAGCTACACCAGTTGGTTTAGATAAATCTAGTGCTATTTCTTCACTTGCAGAGGCGAATGCATGTATCGTCTTGCCAGGCGGAACGAGAGGATTTGAAGCAGGAATAACTGTTTCGGTACTGTTACTAGAATCAAGTGCCGGAAGTGAGTGGCCGTGGGAAGAACAGTTTCGATCATATAAGTAATAGAAAAATAGATTGCTAACTTATACAAAGATCAGAGGTGCAAGATGACACATACGTATTATGAAGTAATTGATACACCTATTTCAATTGAAGAAGTTACAAATAAAGTAGTTCGTCGTGAGTGTGGCGCAGTTACTACTTTCATTGGTACTGTGAGGGAATTTACGAAAGGCCGTCGTACGCTATATTTAGAGTATGTAGCATATAAAACAATGGCAGAAAAACAACTTGAGAAAATTGGCACCGAAGTAAAAGAGAAGTGGCCTGGGACATCTGTCGCCATTACACATCGTATTGGTACATTACAAATTTCTGATCTTGCTGTTGTCGTCGTTGTTTCTACACCACACCGGAAAGCTGCATATGAGGCGAACGAATATATTATGGAGCGTATAAAACAAATTGTTCCGATTTGGAAGAAAGAGTTTTGGGAAGATGGTGAGTCATGGATAGGTGATCAGTTAGAGAAGGTAGCATTTGCAAATGGTGAGCCTGGAAAGGAGATGAGCATATGATTGAAGTACTATTATTTGCACATTTACAAGAAGAAGTAAGTAAGCCAGCATTACACATAGATTATGAAAATATTACGGTTGCCGAACTAAAGGAAGTGCTCATTAAGAAATACAACGTAGCGATTTCAAGTGAGATAATGGTCGCAATAAATGAAGTGTATGCACAAGAGGATGACATCATTCAAACTGGCGATGTCGTAGCGATGATTCCGCCAGTAAGTGGTGGTTGATTCTTTTCAGCCTAATCATGTTAGGACGTGATTAGGCTGGAGGGAATGAATATAACTATGCATACATAGGAGGGAACAAGATGAAGAGTCCTAATTTTCAATTAAGTTTACAAACTTCTAATCTAGTTATCGGTTTTATGGTATGGGTCATTTTATCATCATTAATGCCTTATATTAAAGCGGATATTCCATTAACTGCGGGACAAATCTCTATGGTAACGGCAGTACCGGTTATTTTAGGGTCTGTTCTTCGCATTCCAATTGGTTATTGGACAAATCGTTTCGGAGCAAGAAAATTATTCTTTATTAGTTTTATTCTATTATTATTTCCTGTCTTTTATATTAGTGTTGCCAATTCAATGATGGATTTAATTATTGGTGGTTTATTCGTCGGAATCGGTGGGGCCGTATTCTCCGTAGGGGTAACTTCTTTACCGAAATACTTCCCGAAAGAGAGTCATGGTTTTGTAAATGGTATTTACGGTGTCGGTAACGCCGGAACAGCAATTACTTCGTTCTTAGCACCTGTCATTGCAACTTCAGTTGGCTGGAGAACGACAGTACAGTGTTATTTAGTTTTACTTGCAGCATTTGCACTTATGAACTTTTTATTAGGTGATCGTAAGGAGAAAAAGGTGAATACGCCATTAATGGAACAAATAAAAGGTGTATATAAAAATGAAAAACTTTGGTTTCTATGTATCTTTTACTTTTTAACATTCGGATCATTTGTAGCATTTACAGTATATTTACCAAACTTTTTAGTGTCTCACTTCGGATTAGAGAAAGTAGATGCGGGTATGCGGACAGCAGGGTTTATCGTATTAGCAACAATGATGCGCCCAATTGGTGGCTGGCTCGGTGATAAGTTTAACCCATTTAAAATATTAATCTTCGTGTTTATCGGCTTAACACTATCGGGTATTATTTTATCATTTATGCCTAGTATGAACGTGTATACATTTGGTTGCTTACTAGTCGCATTCTGTGCAGGGATTGGTAATGGTACAATCTTCAAACTCGTTCCCATGTACTTCTCAGAGCAAGCTGGTATTGTAAATGGACTCGTTTCAGCTTTAGGTGGACTAGGAGGGTTCTTCCCGCCATTAATTTTAACTTTACTATTCCAACTAACAGGTCATTATGCAATTGGATTTATGGCATTATCAGAAGTCGCACTTGCTTGTTTAATCATTACAGTATGGATGTATAGTCAAGAAAAGCTGTTAGTGCTGTTAAAAAATCATTAATAAAGAAAAAGGACCATCCTAAAGTAATCTAGGATGGTTCTTTTAGTAATAGGCTTCAATATGTTATATTGCTATCTTAACAAATGCTTGTTTTCTAAAATAATGTGGTATTAAAATGAAAACCAGAAGCCTTATGGGATTTTATGTTAAAATATAGATATCAGATGTTATTCGATTAAAGGGCAAGTTAGCTCAAAAACAAAGATCAAACTAATTTCTAGCATACAAATATTTAATTGGATCGGGGTGTTTAGATGAAAAAATTATATAAGTCCACTAAAGATAAACAAGTATCCGGTGTATTAGGTGGTTTAAGCGATAAGTATGGAATTGATGTTAGTATCCTTCGTATAGTAACTGCATTATCAGCCTTTTTTACTAGTGGATTTACGGTGTTACTTTATATAATAGCTGCGATTGTTTTGCCTACAGATAAAGAAATTAAGCGATAAATGTATAAAATTAAATCGAATTCCACAATGAGGAACTTTAAAGGAATGAGTAACTAAAGGTACTTCGCCTCTTACACGTTTAGCGTACTAGACAGGGACGTTGCCTTTGTCGGAATATATCGAGAACGAAAATAATAACTTTAGAATGAAACGATGACTATTGGTCGCTAACGAATCGATAAATAGTCGCGCCTTTCTAAAAGCTAGCTATTAATATGTATAAAAAATATATCAATAGCTTGAAATGTTCCGAAATTAAAAAAACATATAGAGGTACCTATAATAAGGAAAAAACGCATATTTTTTAGGCCCAGATTTTTGGGTAAGGCTAATGGATATTGTGAAAAAGTACACTTAAAATAAAGAATACAGTTTAGGTCGATAAGATAAAATTATGAATTTTTATAAATAATCCATAATTTTCTTTGTGAGTCATATTTGATATGTTAAAGAAAAGAGAGCGTTTAATCCAACTAAAATATATGTAGAATGAGGTATTAAATGTTTATTTTCATTATATTAGACGTAATATTACCAATATTAATATTGATGCTAATTGGTGCAATCTTACAAAGGAAGTTCCAATTTAACTTAAAGCAGCTATCTACACTTATTAATTATTGCTTGATGCCAGCGGCTGTATTTTTGAATATATATGATATTAGTATAGAAACAGGTTTGTTGCTCCAGATCATGTATTATTTAATGCTGTATAGTCTGAGTCTAATGCTAGTAAGTCATTTCATTTCAAAAACATTAAAGTTAGAAAAAGGAGAAAGTGCAGCTCTAAAAAATAGTATTTCGTTAATGAATTCCGGTAATTATGGATTACCAGTCAGTCAATTGATTTTCAGTCACAATCCAGTGGGGGTTTCCATTCAAATTTTTATTGTGATTTTCCAGAATCTTTTAACTTATTCGTATGGGATATATAACTTACTATCAGCGACAAAAACAATCGGAAGTATTATTCAATCATTTCTAAGACTGCCTGTATTTCATGCACTCATATTAGGGGTTCTCTTTCAATCTTTTACAATTCAAATACCTAATTCTATCTTTCTACCTCTTAATCAGCTTGCGAATAGTTTTGTTGCCATAGCACTCATATTGCTAGGAGCGCAATTATCCAATATTAAGCTTAATTTTTTCCATCGAGTCATAACATGGGCTCTAATTGGAAGATTATTGATGGGACCATTATTAGCACTTGCCATGATCTACTTATTAAACATTAATGGAATTGTTGCGCAATCATTATTTATTGCAAGTTCTTTTCCTACTTCAAGAAATACATCAACCATTGCTATGGAGTATCAAATAGAGCCTGAACTACATGCGCAAATCGTTTTATTTTCAACACTTTTCAGCATTATTACAGTAACTGTCGTTATTTATTTGTCATATATGTTGTTTTGAATATATGTTTAAAAACGAATGGATTTGAGGTGGTAAATGATGGATGGAAATCCCATCGATGTAAGAGGAAAACTGTCTTTGATATATTAGGTGTCGTTTACAATTGTACTATGTCTGATAATCAAGCGACTTAATTCAAAAAAGAAACCAAAATAAAAAGAACAAACGCTTCTAAAAAACGTTTGTCCAAAGGTAATTACCATTTTAGCTAAGAAATAGATTATTATTTGTGAGTACGAGAAAGCTTTTTTATAGGATTAGGAAGTATAGATATAAATTCCTGCTTCAAAAGCTTCGTAAACGATGGATCCTTACCTGAAGTTGAAATCGTTATAACATATTTATCATTTCGGATGACACCTGGTGTGTGAAACGATGATTCTGTACCATCACTTACAACGTTAACCCATTGAAAATCATGAGCGGCCTGTTTGACCATCATATTTACATCATGTTGATTTGTAGCTGCGTAAATAAGGTGAGCATTTTTAATATCATCATTACTAAAAGTTTTTTGCCTCCAGGTAATATAAGAAAGTTCCTTCATTTCCTCGCAAATTTCTGGGCTGATAACGGTGACAAAAGCGCCTGTATTTTTTAATCCAGACGCTTTTCGATATGCAATTTTACCGCCACCAATAATAACGACCACTTTTTTATTTAAATTAAGTATAAGAGGGTACATGTCATACATACACACATTCCTCCATTCGTTCTAACAATGTTAATTTCATATATGGATCAAATTGTAGGCAGTTACAAGTCGTAACGTGATCATATTTTTTTGTATGCAATTTAATTTTTTGAAGCAACAATCCGGTAAAGAGAAGGTACGGCATGACATATACATGGGACGCAGTCGATGATATAGCCTTGAGTTCAGTAGTAAAAGAGGGCGTTCCTTTCGTTAAAAAGGAGCAAGATACTGGCATACCGAGTTTTCGTTCGACAGCTGCTCCGATTTGTTGTAACTCATATATCGGCTGTGGATCACTACTACCTCGTCCTACGAGTAAAATACTACTACCTTGCATTGGCGTAGCTTCACGTATTCTTTTTACTACAAGTTCCACCATATGTGGGTGTGTACTAAAGGGTGATGCAACTGAAAATGTTATTTGTGGATATTTCTTTTGTAGCTGCTCTAATTCAAAAGGAATATCACGTTTATAGTGAGCTGCTGCAAATAATAAAACAGGTACAATCATTATTTCAGTTGCGCCCTCTAGAATTGTTTCTGTAACTGCATCCGAAATGGTAGGTGTTGTTAGTTCTAAAAAAGCTATTTTTTGAATTCTTTCGTTACGTTCTTTCATAACAGATTGAATAAAGTGAATGAATTGTTCATTACCTGCTTGCAGGCGACTACCGTGTCCAACATATATAATTCCTTTCATCGTAGCACCAAATCTTTCATCATAATCATGTCTTGTAATTGCCCATCTATATGATGAAATCCGACTTTATTTGCATAGTGTAAAGTTGGAATGTCGGTATACGAGAAGGGAAGAGTGAGAATATCACTAAAGCCAAGTCGTTTTATTTCTGATAAAAATGTATCAATTGAGGCACGCCCTTCAAACACAATACTATCCCATGAGAATTCAGAAAGCATACGAGAATGGACTTCATCGAAGCGATGATCAATTGTATACTCATGAGTCATCATATAAGAACCGGGACCAATTTTCTCTTGAATAAAAGCAATTCGATTAATATTTCTGCCTAAATAAACAGTTGTATCGGAAGAGAACTCTGCTTGTGTACTTAGTAGCCCATATTGCATGAGTTTTTCTTGAGTTGCAACGTTCATATACTGCAGTCTCGCCTGTAAGGAACGAATATCTTTCTGATGTTTACTACATGATCGCATCAATATTTCTACACTTTCAGCTGAACAAAAAACAAGTCGATTAACGTTAAAAATTTCATTGATTTGTTCAAATGTTAATGTGTATTCTTCCTTTATAAAAGTGGGGGTTTGATATATTTCTGCACCGGCTTCTTGTAACTTTTGCTTCATTACACTTGTTTTATTCGTGGCGGATGCAAATAAAACTTTTTTACCATGTAATGGTTTACGTTCTTTCCAAGCGATGTGATCTCGTAAGGAAACGACATCACCAACAATTGTCATGGATGGATTAGAAATATTTTCGTTTTTGACGATAGGAACAATGGTTGAAAGAGTTCCTGTGACAACGCGCTGCTTTCCAGTTGTACCCCATTCAATGACGGCTACTGGCGTATCTTTTTTCTTTCCTACTTGTAGTAAGTTTTCACAAATTGTAGGTAAGTTTTTAATACCCATGTAGTAGGCGATTGTGTCGCTATTATGGGATGAATTAAATTTTCCATGATCGCTTAAAGGACCTTTCGCATGCCCAGTTAGTAAAGTGACGCTATTACTGTAGTTACGATGAGTGAGGGGGATACCTGCATAGCTACTAGCGGCGATGCTAGATGTAATACCTGGTACAATTTCATATGGAATGTTCGCTGCTGCTAACGTTTCTGCTTCTTCACCAACACGGCCAAAAATAGATGGATCTCCGCCTTTTAATCGGACAACGATTTTTCCTTCTTTCGCAAATTGAAGGAGGTGGGCGTTAATCATTTCTTGTCGCATAATATGATTCTTTGGCATTTTTCCGCAATAAATAAGTTCACATGTTTCTTTTGTATAACGAAGAAAGGAAGGGTTTAATAAACGGTCATATAAGACAATGTCTGCACGCTTTAAACAATCTATCGCTTTCTTTGTAATAAGCCCTTCATCACCTGGTCCTGCACCAACTAAATATACATATCCGTTCATAATCGCACCTCATCAATTTTTATTTAAAAGGAAGCCAGAGGAGGCTTCCTTTCGAAAATTACATGTATAAATAAATGTCACCTTCAATAACTTCTACTTCGTAAGTTTGGATACAGCCGTCATCAGGTTTTTGAACTTCACCTGATATTAATGAGATTTTCCAATCATGCAGTGGACAAAAGACGAATTCTCCAGATACAATTCCTTCTGCTAACGGTCCGTTTTTATGAGGACAACGATTTTCTACAGCTCGAATATCTCCATTTGAAAGGCGGAATAGGGCGATAGACATACCTTTCATTATTACTTCTTTACCGATTTGAATAGGAAGGTCTTCCTCGCGCATAACTTTTATTTTTTCTTTCGTTTGTATCATATAGATCACAGCTCCTTATTTCACAGTTTCTACTTCATACATCGCTTTTAATGACTTCGTTTCTAGTGCTTGTCCCCATGCTTCTGTATATGTGCTACGAGCTGTTTGGAAGCGTTCATTTAGCGTAGTAACCATACTTGCATCTTGTAGTATTTCTTTAATGTGATCGAAGCCTAGTCGTTCTGTCCAGTAGGCAGTACGCTCTCCGTAAATACCAGTTTCACGATAATATTGCATATAAGCTGTAGCGATGCGAAGGACATCATCTTCAGTAGAGACGATCATTACAAAATCAGCTTCGCGTACTTCCGTACCACCATTTCCGCCAATATAAAGTTGGTATCCATTTTCGACACAAACAACGCCAAAATCTTTCGTTAGTACTTCCGCACAGTTACGAGGACAGCCCGTTACACCCATCTTCATTTTATGTGGTGTATCTACCATTTCTAATGATTGTTCAAGTAGCATACCAAGTCCTAATGAATCTTTCGTACCGAAACGGCAGAAGCGAGAACCGACGCACGATTTTACATTACGAAGAGATTTTGAATACGCATATCCCGAATTCATATGTAAGTCAGCCCATACGTTAGGTAAATCTTGTTTCTTAACACCATATAAGCCAATTCGGCTCGCACCTGTAATTTTCACAAGAGGAACATCGTACTTCTTCGCAACTTCCGCAATTTTCATTAAATCATCGGGTGTTGTAACGCCACCGTACATACGTGGAATAACAGAGAATGTACCATCGTGCTGGATATTACCATTCATTCTTTCATTAACGTAACGGGATGATTTATCATCTTCATATTCTTCTGGAATCGCCATCCGTAAGTAGTAATTTAAAGCAGGGCGACATTTTGAACAGCCGTCTTCATGTGCAAAATCAAGAACATTGCGTACTTCTTTTGGAGATTTTAAACCTTTCTCGTGAATGGCTGCTACGACTTCATCACGTGATAAAGTTGTACATCCGCACATACCAGCAGACTGCGCTGAAGCATCAAAAGCATCTCCGAGTGTATGAGATAAAACTTGTTCCACAAGCGGACGACATTTACCACAGGAACCAGCGGCTTTCGTGCATCCTTTTACTTCTTCAAAAGTAGTTAGCTCTTGTTCTAAAATGGCATGAACGATTGTACCTTTCGTAACACCGTTACATCCACAAATCGTATCATCCGCACTCATTGTAACAACGTCAAGTTCACTTTCTTCACCAGCTTTGTGAAGAAGGGAAGCGGCTGTATAGTCTTGAATATCTTCTACTTTCTTTAACATGCTAAAGAGGCGTGTACCATCAGCTGTGTCACCATATAAAACGATACCGACGACTTTATTATCACGAATTAAAACTTTTTTATAGGAGCGTTTACATTCATCAAAGATTGATATTGCTTTCGTCTGATCATCTTCATAAATTTGGCCAGCAGAGAATAAATCACAACCAGCAACTTTTAATTGCGTACCGACGATACTGCCCGTATATCCATTCGTTAGTAAATTTGTTATATGCTTAGCTAATATTGCACCTTGTTCATAAAGAGGGGCAACAAGTCCATATGCGATACCATCATGTTCCGCACATTCGCCAACTGCATAAATGGATTCATCGTTTGTTAGCATATAGTCATTGACTACAATGCCGCGATTGACAATTAGACCAGCATCTTTTGCTATTTGCGTATTTGGTCGTATTCCGACAGCCATTACGATTAAATCACAATCTACAACTTCACCATCTTCAAATTGAATGCCCTCAACATGGTCTGTACCAAGAATTTTTACAGTTTTCTTTTCCATTAGAAACTTCATGCCTTGCGCTTCTAAATCTTCACGCAGAAGAGAAGCTGCTTTCGTATCTAGTTGTTGCTCCATTAAGCTAGGCATTAAATGAACAACATGTACGTCCATTCCTAAGTCAATTAGACCTCTTGCGGCCTCTAAACCAAGTAACCCGCCACCAATGACAACGGCCTTTTTCTTTTCTTTAGCGGTATCCATCATAAATTGTGTATCTTCAATAGTTCGAAATCCTGTTACACCAGGAAGAGTGGAACCTTCAACAGGTAAAATAAAAGCACTAGAACCTGTTGCTATAATGAGTTTGTCATATGTAACAATACGATTCTTTTCTGTAATAATAATTTTTTCTTTTCTGTTAATACTTTGAACTCTTTCATTCGTATACAAAGTTATTTCGTTCTCTTCATACCAACTGTATTCATTCATAATGATATCTTGCATATTTGTTTTGCCTTGTAAAACATGAGAGAGCATAATGCGGTTGTAGTTTGGATGTGGTTCATCTCCAAAAATAGTAATCTCATATGAATCACTATCATGTTTTAATATTTCTTCCATACAGCGTATGCCCGCCATACCATTTCCGATCATAACTAAACGTTTTTTCATTTTTATTTCCCCCTTTTATGTGAAATATTGAACAAAGGATTATATTCCTATTATAGAAAATCAAAAAAGGGGGAGATGTGATATTTATCACATTTCTATAATGATTCACAAATTATTAAAATTCGGTTTTATGTGAAGGGGAGAAATGTGAATGTTATTCATGTAACGAAAAAGCAGGACATGAGTAGAAATGCTCATGTCCTGCTTTTATTTATGCTCTTGTAATGGCACGCGGAAATAAAATATTATTTTCTAAGTGAATATGCTCAAATAAATCAGACTCTAGCGCTTCAAGACGTTGATAAACAAGTCGATAAGTGCCGCAAGCTCCTTCTGGAGGAGTAAAGTCATTTGTCACTTTACGAAGTTCTTTTATAATATTTCCAGCATGATTGTGCTCATTTTCTAGTTCATCTACTACTTGACGTAACTTTGCATAGTTTTTATCAGTTGGATTTTGTTCAAATTCTAAAATTAATGGAAAATCTTCCATTTCTTCTTTAATTAAATGTTGTTCTAATTCCATTTTAAGTTCATGAAATAGCTTATGAATTTGAGCTAAGTGAGGCTGATTCGCTCCATGAACGCGTAATACTTTCGTCACATATGGACTTAACTGCGGTAACTCTTCATTTAAATAACGATGATGCTTATGAATTACATAATCAATCAATTCACGATAAGAAGCACTTTTCCAATCAATTTCAGATTCATTTAATTGTTTCGTATTATGATAAAGCGTATTTAACTCTGTAATTACTTCATCCGCCGATAAATTTCTTTCATGAATTGCATCAATAAGCGGCTTATTACCACCACAACAAAAATCTATTCTATATGATTTAAAAAGATCACTAGCTTTCGGAAATTGTGTAACAATCTCACCAACAATTGAAGTTTCAGTAAATGTATGTTCCATATGAATGCCTCCATAAAGTTTTAATGTAATATCTAAATTAAGAATAGTGATAATTGAAAAACAATGTAGTGATTGAAATCACTTTTAGTGTGTCAGTTTTGAGAATAATAGGCTTGTTATTCAACAGAGGACTTTACAGAACCGATAGCGAAGGTTTTTTGAGTTGGGAAATTATTCAAAGAGTATTATTATGATATAGATGGTTTACAAATTTATTTTCTGTCAATCTAAGATCGCTTTTGAGTAGGAAGTATATCTTTTATAGGAGGTTTTTATGGAATATATTTATCATATGGTACCAGAAGAACTAAAAGGAGAATATTTAATCCCATTAAATGAATTGAAAAGTGTATATCCAAATTTATACGGTGAGTATATACAAAAATATAAAGATCATCCTCAAAGGGAGAACTTATTAACACGTAAAATACCAAAACTAGAATGTTTATGGAATGATGTTGTGCATTTTTTACCACTGCACCCTTATGAGATTTATAAAGTATTGTTGGAAATAGGAGTAAACATTCATACAAATAAACTATTTTATAAAATGCCTATTAGCGCACTGAATGGTCAGTGTATGGCAATATACAAGTACTCAAAGCATAATTGGGGTGGACCAAATAGAGAATTAAAAGAAAGTGAAATAGAATTCATCAACTTTAATGAATATAGAGAATTAAAGCAATTAAATATCTGCACAAAAGAATATTACAGAGAGGAATATGAAAAGGGTAGAAGATTCGGGATGTTTCACTTAATTCCACATGTTCTTGTCAAAGGGAAAGTGAAGGTGAAAAATGTTGAAATCATTAATTGGAGTATCGCTCCAGTTAATGATTAATATTACAAGCATTTAAAAAATAAGATGCCAATTTGAATTGATATATGGCTTACAAGAATGGAAGAGTACTAACTATACGTAATAGTAAAAAAGAAGCTTACTAGAAGCTTCTTTTTTACTATTATTATTCACATGCAACTCCATCGCCATCTCTATCTAGTTTCCGACTATATCCTGGTTGATCTCTATATAAAGGTGCTTTCCCGGCACTTCTAACTGCGGCACAGTTTGCGTAAGTTACATTACTATTGTTACTTGCAGCTGGTTGTGTTTGAGCTTGCTGTGCTTTTTTCTGTTCCTCTTGTTGTTTACGAGCCTGTTCATCAGCCTGGCGTTTTTGCTCTTCTTGTTGTTGTTTACGAGCTTGTTCATCAGCTAGACGTTTTTGCTCTTCTTGTTGTTTACGAGCTTGTTCATCAGCTAGACGTTTTTGCTCCTCTTGTTGTTTACG
>NZ_VLTE01000152.1:0-685 GCF_007558965.1 Bacillus sp. HY001
AATTTAATTCCTACAGTAATTGAACAAACAAATCGTGGAGAACGCGCTTACGATATTTACTCTCGACTATTAAAAGACCGCATCATTATGCTTGGTAGCGCAATTGATGACAACGTAGCTAACTCAATCGTTTCCCAGCTTTTATTCTTGGAATCTCAAGATCCAGAAAAAGATATTCACATCTACATCAACAGCCCTGGTGGTTCTATCACAGCAGGTATGGCAATTTACGATACAATGCAGTTTATTAAACCGCAAGTATCAACAATCTGTATCGGTATGGCTGCATCTATGGGTGCATTCTTACTTGCAGCAGGTGAAAAAGGAAAACGTTATGCACTTCCAAACAGTGAAGTAATGATTCACCAACCACTTGGCGGGGCACAAGGTCAAGCGACTGAAATCGAAATCGCTGCTAAACGTATCCTATTCTTACGTGAAAAACTAAACCAAATTCTTGCTGACCGCACTGGTCAACCACTTGAAGTGCTACAACGCGACACAGACCGCGACAACTTCATGACAGCAGAAAAAGCTTTAGAATACGGTTTAATCGATAAGATCTTTACAAATCGTTAATAACTAAATTACTGAGGCAACCCTATAGCGCCTTGTCTAAATACCTATACAGCGTGGTCTTACTGATACCAGTCGCCACTGTAATTTGCTTAATTGTATAGTCTTT
>NZ_VLTE01000153.1:0-207 GCF_007558965.1 Bacillus sp. HY001
TTACTGAGGCAACCCTATAGCGCCTTGTCTAAATACCTATACAGCGTGGTCTTACTGATACCAGTCGCCACTGTAATTTGCTTAATTGTATAGTCTTTACTCTTATACATCTTAACAGCCATTTCCACTTTATCTTCTTTCTTAGTAGGTCTCCCACCTTTCTTTCCTCTTGATCTTGCTGCTTGAAGACCAGACTTTGTTCGTTCA
>NZ_VLTE01000154.1:0-274 GCF_007558965.1 Bacillus sp. HY001
CGGTGATTAATTGACTGATTACAATTAGGTTTAATGCAATGAAATCAACCGTTCAATCACCACTCAACCTACATACGAAAATAACAGTATTTACACACAAGTGACTGGTGATTAGTTGGGTGATTTAAGGTGTGGATAATGAAAAATGTGCCATTAATGCGCTTTATCGATGATATTTTGTTAATTGAGCGACAATCAGGCGGTTGATCAGAGGCTGTTTAAGTTGTTCTTACTTATTGTGAATTGACTTTTGATTGAGCGGCGCTCAACGAGG
>NZ_VLTE01000155.1:0-821 GCF_007558965.1 Bacillus sp. HY001
CCTGGCTTAATACGACAAGACTCAATGCCCATGTATTCATTAGTAACACTATGTCTCCACAATACAACTGAATCTAATACAAATAACCTTTTGATTACTTCACGTTTTAATTCTAAACGTTCTCCATCATCATCACGGTCATTTAATACTACTACCTCATTATCATCATTTAAATAGATAAAAATGCTTGCTAAAGCCGCAATTCTCTTTGCTATTTTAATTTTATCTTCCGCTCTATAGTATTCTTTATTTTTGACTACTGTTTTTGGGATGTTGCACATCTCTAAAACTTGCTCATAAGAAAAATCAATGAATTCGTCTGGAGATTTCGCTTCGTTTATCCATTGTATTGTAATTGCATCTAAACAATCTGCCGTTAAATCATCCATATTACTCATTACATCATCGACAAGGGTATTCCACCGAGCAGCTTCTTCTATATTTGTAAGTCTTAAATCTTCATCTTTATGTGAAGAAAGTTGAGCTACACCATTAGAAGATTTGGTTTCAATTGGATATTGTAAAACCTTACTTAACTCATCTTCTTCAAATTGATTTTTTGCAATCCCATCTCTTAGCTTATAATAGACAGCAGAGTTATTTACCTCATAATAATCCTCATGGTTTACTATGCTTGTCTTATCTATATTTTGATCATTTTCTACTACTATGGAACTTGAAGGTGCTACATCTTGAAATTCTTTTTCTATAAATCCTTCGATTTCTTTATATATTTCTTCCTTATAGGAATCAATTTTCGCATAAATTTGTACTAATGTAATACCGGATTCTTGCTTTTTTTCTAGCCAAGACACTAATGC
>NZ_VLTE01000156.1:0-2063 GCF_007558965.1 Bacillus sp. HY001
GTTTTTTCTTTTATTCTTTTGGGTAATCCAATGTTACAGTTTGGATGATTGCTACACCCGAAAAATTTCCCTCTATCTAAAATTATTCCATTTCCACAAGGACATTGGCAGACTTCTATTTGTTGCTTCCAGGTCTCTATTAGGTTGTGCGAAACCGTGTCAGGTATTCTTATAATCTCTTGTGTTATTTTTTGTACAAATGTATTTGTTTGGGCAATGAAGTCCTCATAACTCATTTCATTTTTTTCAATACGGTGTATCATTCCTTCCATTTCAGCTGTGTATAGTGGATCTTTAATTTGCTGAACAGGAAATTGTTCAATAAAGGCACGGCCAATTGGAGTCGTAGTAATTTTTCCTTTTTCAATCGCTATATAGTTCTTCTCATGTAAAGCTGGAATAAAGGTTGCTTCGGTTGCAACGGTTCCAATTCTTTTCCCCTTCATTAATTCCTTTAAATGTTCATCGTCTATTTTACGTCCTGCTGTTTCCATAAAGGTCAGAATGGAGCTTTCTGTGTGTAGAGCAGGTTTCTTTGTTTTGGATTCCAGTAATTCAAAATCGCAGATTTGAAGTTCCTGTCCTTTCTGCATAATAGGAATTTTAAATACTTCCACACTTTCTTCCTCTACTTCCTCTTGAAACACTTCTAGAAATCCTTTTTCTCGAAGTACACTTTCTTTTGTTTGATAGATATTTCCCATCGCGTCAATAAGTAATACTTCTCTTACCAGGTATACTGCAGGACGCATGAAATTACCTACAAAACGTTTTACTACGAGGCTATATAGTTGTTTTTCAATCTCTGGACGACCTTCCTCTTGATATTGTTTAGTCGTAGGTATAATAGCAAAATGACTTGATACAAGCTCATCGTTGAATGTTTTATGTTTCACATCAATTGCTTCAATATCTACGGATTGTACCAGTAAAGAATACTGACTCTTAGCTAGTGCCTGCATAACACCTTTTACACGCTCTACTTGCTCTGTAGGCAAATGCCTAGAAGATGAACGAGGATATGTAATAAACCCTTCTTCATACAAGTTCTGAATATGTTTTTTTGCAGTTTCAGCATTAATTTGCAATTGCGCATGGGCATCTTTATACAGATCTGTTAAGTTATATAGCAATTTAGGATTCTTCTTCCTGGTTCCCTCTTTAAATTCTTCTACTACAAGATATTGCCCTTTCAAATTTTCTCCCAAACTTCTTAATGGCGATGGGTTTAACACTTGATCTTCTGTTTTCATAACCGGTGTAAGTCCTAAATCTGTTATTAGCTGCAGATGATAATAAGATTGCTCTCTATAGTTTTCAATTGCTAATTCGCGTTGGCGTATCTCATTTAATAAACACATTTGTACACGGCCAGATGACAATAAGAATTTATTTTGCGCTAATTTTGTGGTACATCCCCTGGTTATATTCATCCCTAATAGATAATCCAGATACTGCCTTGCTTTAGCAGAATACGCCAGTCCATCGTATTTAGATGCGCTTTCTAATCGATTGAGAGCTGCTTCAAGTTCTGCAGCTTCAAAAGAGGATTTAAATACGCGAGATTGCTTTTTATTCACACCTGCATATTCGTACACTTCCCTATAGATTAACTCTCCCTCTCGGTCCGCGTCACATACGTTCACCGCATGGTCAACATCAGGACGTTGCAGTAGTTTAACAAGGATTTGTAATTGTTCAGCATTTTCTTGTATCACTTTATAAGCTGGCTGATAAATTAAAGGTAAATGTTCTAACTTAAACATTTTATACTCTGGATCCATCTCTTCCGGATTTTTTAGTTCCAGCAAATGTCCACGGCACCAACTGACAATATAATGATCATTTTCATAATAACCATAATAAGGCTTGCTACCAATGTACTTTTGTGAGTGACGGAATCGTGGCGATTTCATAATTTCATTGGCCACTTTTGATTTTTCTGCAATAAATAACGTTTTCCCCATAACTTTTCCTCCTTAAACAAAAAAAGGACACACCTACGCTATGGTTATGCGTAGGTGTGTCCTTTTGCAATATGATTTTTTAGTATTGGATTATTT
>NZ_VLTE01000157.1:0-274 GCF_007558965.1 Bacillus sp. HY001
CGGTGAAATTATAGTACCTGTGAAGATGCAGGTTACCCGCGACAGGACGGAAAGACCCCGTGGAGCTTTACTGTAGCCTGATATTGAATTTTGGTACAGTTTGTACAGGATAGGCGGGAGCCATTGAAACCGGAGCGCTAGCTTCGGTGGAGGCGCTGGTGGGATACCGCCCTGACTGTATTGAAATTCTAACCTACGGGTCTTATCGACCCGGGAGACAGTGTCAGGTGGGCAGTTTGACTGGGGCGGTCGCCTCCTAAAGTGTAACGGAGGC
>NZ_VLTE01000158.1:0-3944 GCF_007558965.1 Bacillus sp. HY001
TTAAACAATTTATAAGATTACATACACCAATAATTATACCAGTTGCTAAATTAATTTTATTCAATCCATGCGAACTTTTGTGTCATTAGACCGAAAGAACTCAATTTAGATGGTACTCTTTTTTATTTTAATGAGAAGATAGAGTACAGGTAAGTATAAAAATATAAGATATAATCCGACTTTTGAAAATAGTTGCGAAAGACTTTGGATCTGGTCTTTATTCTCGATTAGATTCCCTATACATAACATTAAAATCAAAAAAAGGATTAAAAAAGTTCTTTGTTTAATATTTGTTATTTTTCTAGCACCTCTACACGCAGCCCATAATTTAATACAAATATTTGGTAGAGCCAATAGGAACCAAATTGAAACTACAACAATTTCAAACCTTTCAATTATAGGGAACTCGGCTATTTTCATTATTGATATTGAAGGCCAATTGGTATGTTTAAGATATTCTTCGCTGAAGTACAAAAATGTCAGAAAAGCAATATAAAGATATAGTAAGGTAATGAAAAATACGCACAGGTGCGCCCATTTTTTTGATTTTTCAGGTTTTTTGAGAAAAGGATAAAACATTAGTATTGCTTCAAAGCCAAGATATTGAAAAAACATGGTTTTAGAAGATCCTAATATATCTGTTAAGGAATGGTTAAACAATGGTAATATATTGTTGATGTCAGCGTAATCAATTGCAAATAAATTAAGAGGGGGAAGGATCAATAGCGGGATGACTGTACCCCAGAAACAAATGCCTGCAATCACGCGGAATCCACTTGAAACAATATAATAAATCAAGATTAGAAATACTAATCCTATTTGCCATGTATTCATTAAAGGGAACATCCACACTTGTACAACTTCAATATATACTCTATAAACAATTATGGCCAATGAAAAAAAATAAATAACAAAAAGGCA
Source organism: Bacillus sp. HY001 (assembly GCF_007558965.1). Taxonomy (NCBI): domain Bacteria; kingdom Bacillati; phylum Bacillota; class Bacilli; order Caryophanales; family Bacillaceae; genus Bacillus; species Bacillus sp. HY001. The sequence continues at coordinate 922 of NZ_VLTE01000158.1, forward strand.
ATTAAATAGCCACCCGATCCATTTTCCAAAACAATACTGGTTAATAAAAATTATATCATTGTTAACTGCCTCTAGTATCTTATATATCAACCAAATTGCCATATGTATACTAATACTTGTTAAGATTATTGATAACCAAGCATCATAGCCGGCATCCTTTGCTATCTCTCTCTGGAAGTTCAAAATTCCAATACCAATGACGTTAGAGAATATTAAAAAAAAGACATAAAAATCTGATACCATAAATCGTTCATTAACAACGTTTTTCACAGTCATCCTCCTTATGGGACATTCACTCATCTAAACCTGTCTGAATTATATCCACATTTGTATCAACTGAAATGTTCATCTGAGGATAAAAACTTAAATAGTGTTGATAATTCCAGTTTTTTGATTTAGCCTTGAGTCTCTCTCCAAGCCCAATCGGGTCTACTTCGTATTCTTGAAATATTGAAATCAACTGTTCAATTTGTTTATTAAAGTGTGCCTCCAATAGTTTCTCCGTCTTTTGAACATCTGCTTTCTTGGATAAATCAATCCATTTGGGAACCTTTTTAACCTGAATTTTTAAAGATAGCTTGATGTTTATTACAGGATTTTTTTCGTTTTTGATTTTATATTTCGATTTCGAATCTAAACTTCTTAAAAAAATTCTCCCTTCTTTATTATCATCTTCCACTTTTGTCTCATAACTACCGTGTTTGATTGGAGAATCTAATAATCTTAATAGATAGGACTGTTCCAAATTAATATGATTTATATACTTTCCTTTTTTAAATAATGCAATTCCATCAATTTTAGCTCTCCCATCTTCTAAGATAAAAAAGGTAGATAAGGATCTTTTCCTTCACTATAAAAATCATTCAAAAATATATGAAGGTTCATTTTAGGTAATCCCGCATATTTAATGTTCTGATTGATTTTATCGTAGAAGTGAGCAGAGACCTTTTCTGACATACTAGATTTTATAACTGCCTCGACATCTCCTTCAGTAATCCCCATTTGAAGCCGAGATCCTATAATAGGATCTCTACTTAAATATTGGATAATTTCATCGATCTTTTGTTCCTCAACAAAATCTTCACTAAATAAAATTGTACGTAGTTGCCCTATATCAATTGGGTAGGAGGATTTAGAATTTAAATTTATAAGTACTTTATCAAAAGTTTCCGCCTCAGTGCTCAATGTATGAAATATATTTTTTCCTTGTTCTTCGAAAGTTGGATACACAACTGTTCCTTTTACTTTTTCTTCTTTTAAATCGTAGCCTAGGACTTGAATAATTTGGACATGATCAATAATTCTTTGATTAACACAACCAACTAAAAACAAATTAATACAAAATACTCCCAAAAAATACTTCTTCATTATTCACCTCAATAACTACTCATTCATCAAAATCATTTTTCTTTTTTCTTTCAGGATTAGGATGATACCTCCAAATAGACTTTGGACGTAAATAAGTTTTTCTTTTTTCGGTTTTATTTAATGGTAGCCTAAGAAAGGTATCTGAATAATCTTTAACCCTTAAAGGGTATAACGGAACTGTATAGGGTGCTCCTAATGATTCTAATCGCGTAATATGTGTAAGTATAAAACAAATACCTATTACAATTCCTAATCCACCCCAAACAGCTGAAAAAAATATTAACGGAAATCTTAAAAATCGAATGTTATTAGACATTTTATAATTTGGTGTTGTAAATGAAGCTAACGCTGCTAATGCTACGATAATAAGTAATACATTACTAGTTAATCCAGCTTCCACAGATGCTTGACCAATGACAATACCACCTACTATCCCTAAAGTCTGGCCAACTTTAGTTGGTAACCTTGCGCCTGCTTCTCTTAAAAGTTCGATTGTAAGTTCCAAAAAAATCACTTCTAACACTGGAGGGAAAGGAACATTATGACGAGAAAACCCAAGGGTGCTAAGTAATACTCTAGGTATCATTTCAGAATGATAAGTTAAGACTGCAATATATATTGGTGTTGCAAAAATTGAGAATAATACACTTAATATCCGAATAACACGAAAAAATGAAGCTAATACCCAGGGAAAGTAGTAGTCTTCAGGGGATGTGAAAAAATCAAGTAATGTGGATGGCCCGGTAATCGCGTAAGACGAACCATGATTAAATACAACTACCTGACCGTTAACTAAAGAAAATGCAGCCTTATCAATACGCTCTGTTGGGAGTAGAAGAGGAAAAGGCGAATTGGAATTATCTTCTATTATCTGATGGAGCTGAGAAGAGTCAAAAACTACATCATAATTTATAGCTTCTAAACGTTGTATCATTGTTTGAACGTAGTCATCATTTGTTACCCCATCAATATAGGCGACCACTACTTTAGTGTTCGAAATTGTACCAATATGAATTTCTTTAAATATTAAATCTGGCGTATTAACAGTTTGTCGTAACAAATTTAAATTAGTTGTAATATCTTCAATAAAACCAATTCTTGGCCCAATCACACTATACTCATTCTCAACGTTGTTTTGAACACGCATTCCAGCATTTGTATTAGATATATTTACCAGAGCGCAACATTTATCTTTTTCAGTAATTTGAATGATAGCGTACCCTGTCATCAATTTAGATTTAATACAACCAATATCATCCGTTATTATAATATCTTCGATAGGGATTATTTTTTGTATGTCATTAATATTCTTAATATTATTGCTTTGGTAAAATGGAGCTCTAAAGATCGGGAAAATATGCTCTTCTAATTTTTTCTGATCAATTATTGAAGTATAATACGATATAAGTAAATACCCCTCAGTTTTCGTTAGCTGCGTTTGATAAAAATCATGAGATTTTTTTGCTTTTTCAAGCAAATCTTCTATTGAATGCATATTGCTGCTTGACTTTTCATCTGTTTTTTTTATGTTTTTATCCGAACTTTTTTTTATAATCAAATGTTTCACCTCTAAACACAGGATGGTTAATCAAATTGAATTTATTAAACTTGTTGCCACTACATTTTAATTTTTAGTCAAGTCATTACGGTCAACT
>NZ_VLTE01000159.1:0-387 GCF_007558965.1 Bacillus sp. HY001
GTTGTATCACCATACTCAGTATGAATCGTAACATCATGTAACACGCAATACTTTTCTGAATCCAATTTGCTCAATGTACGCTTCACTAATTTTTCTCCGACTTTCCCTTTCCATTTTGGCACATGTTTTTTCACAACAAAATTTAATGGAATTAGAATTGCAATGAGAATTAACTCGAATATCAACACTTTCATTTTAAAATCCTCCTTTTTACACTCTTGCGTTTCTACGCATTAAACGATATATATATGTTTCTAATCCTAAAATAAAATATGAGATACATAAGCCTTTTATCACCATCTCTACAAATCCTAAGGCTAATGAAAGAAGGAGCCCGCCCCTAAACGGAAACGGTCTTGTCACTCTTCGATTTACTGGTTTTTCAAT
>NZ_VLTE01000160.1:0-536 GCF_007558965.1 Bacillus sp. HY001
CTTAGAAAATCTATGCATTCATGTAGTAGATGAATGGCATCACCATTTTCCAAAGCCAATTGATGTAGGTGCTTAAATGTCATTCTATATTCTTTCAGAGTAAAAGTTACTAGTTTATATTCAATTCGAATTTCTTTCAAATGATCCCAAAGTGTATTGTCTCTTTGAGGATAAAGCTTTAGCGAGGATGGACTAGCACCGATTTGTTTTGATATATAATGTATGACTGAATCCGGGATGTTTTTGATATGAGTGTATGGCCAACCGGGATATCGAAGAACAGCTAATTGAACGGCGAACCCTAAACGGTTTTCTTCTCTCCTTCGCTTATTGATAATTTCTAAATCCCGTTTGGAAAAAGTGTAGTAGGTTCCTAGCACCCACTCGTCTTCAGGAATTTGCATAAGGACCTGTCGCTGTTCCGATGTAAGCAATTCTCTACCTCTCGCAACTTTCATACAGTATCATCTCATTTCTGTAATTGTTCAGTTAATTAGTTCAATTATAAATCAATAGAGTGTACTCTATTGATACAA
>NZ_VLTE01000161.1:0-3828 GCF_007558965.1 Bacillus sp. HY001
TTGGAGCATCTCGTCTTCTTTAGTTTATGCAAAAACTATTGTTATAATACTTCTACACTTATTATAACATCAACTATTGTACATGTCATGCAGATTTATCCGCGATAGTTGATAAAAAAGACATTATTATTAAAACGAAATCAATTTTGTTCCTGTTTCAAAATACTTTGCAGGAGCATAACTTGTCCCATTTCGATCTTGAAATTCATTTCCAACATATATTGATACTATCATTGCGATTACTCCAATAAAAATCACTCGTCTCACACGCTGCTTTTTCTTTTTATCCACTCAAAATTCCCCTTTCTATGAAAAAAGGCACACCCCATTAAGGGGTGTGCCTTTGGTTTATCCATTCAGCTACTAGTTCAAGAAGGATTATATACTTTTGTCGATTCAAGTCATTATACAATACTATTTATCTAATTTCTATTCTTCATATAGTACCAATTTGATAAATCAGTAATAATATTTTCCTTTCCAACCCAATTCCAACCTGGTGTTTGCACAGGGAATGGAAGATCCGCAAGCACCCTTCTCTTTTTAAAATCATCGTACGCAACACCTTTAATTTCCACTTCATCTGTCAGGCACAAACTCATTTCATTCACACCTGCTGGGTTTGTTTCAACATTGAACGAATATTTTCCATCTTTTGTTTTTAATGGCGCATACCATTTTCGTTGGCCATCAATAATTTTTTCCTTACCATCCCAATATAAAGACTTAGTTGGTCTTTTACTATCAAAGACATGTCCTGTTACTTCAGACAAATACATATTTTTAGGTAGGAATTTAGATGTTAAGCCATTATTAGAAACACTCTCTAAATCATAAGCTGTTTTTAGTCCTTCATCTGCAAATGGATACTGTGCCGTTGCTTTTGTAAATACACCTGGATAATTGGTATTCCAATCATTTTTGTATTTCCCATTAACTTCATAAGAAAAACCATACCCCGCATGGAGCTTAGATGGTTCTAAATTATCAATACTTCCACTTAATGTTTCATAGAACATTTCTCCCACTGTGTCCTCTTTTGACACACGTTCACTTACTGTTTCTACCACACCTTTTACACTCGTTACTCCGCACATTCCTTTTTCATGAGATGGTGAATAGATAGCTGTTTTAATAGGATTATTTTTGTATGTGGTTTCTTCTATATCTAATCGGTTACCAGCAGGGTTAATTTCTGCCTGAATTGTTCCTTTCCCCTTATGTTGCCAGCCAAGGTTCAAGGTTTTCTTTTCTCCCTCAGTTAACCTTACCTTTTGTGTTGCTACTTGTTGTCCGTTATGCTTGAGCACGACTACCGTTTCAGGATTTGCATACTTCGCTTCTAGCGCATCTAACTTTTTAATTTTATTTTTCTCTTTTTCTAACTTCTGCCTTGCTGTATCTAACCTACTTGCTGCACTATCCAATCTATTTTCTTCCCAAGAGCAGTCTCTATCGTAATAGTGATGGTTTCCTTCTGCATCTACCTCATGAATTGGATTACGACGGCAATAACTAAGACTAGATTGCGCACTATCTCTATCGGATTCAGAACTATTTACCGCTTGCTCGGACTTATTAATATTGTTATTTACCTTTGCTCTATATTGGTCACGTTCGGGTTTAAAATTATCACGTGATACATCTATTCTTGTTTTTATATTCTTTCCTTCTCTTGCTGTTTCTCCTTCAATTCGGTCAGCAGAGAAATCGATTTTATATTTAAAATCATCTTCATCACCTGGATCTGGATTAGGGGTTACTTCTGTACCACAGTTACCATTTATGGTGAAATCAACAGTTTTCTCATTTGATTCCCTTTGAACAGCATCAATGGCTTTAATTTTCGCAGTATATCGGCCACACATTTGTGGCTGCCACTTTAGTTCTTCTGACTTAAATTGCCCTGCATCACCTTCATTTGGTTTTTGATTATCTTTTTGCGGAGTTGAACGCAGATAATTTTCTTGATGATACACGGTTTCGCCATCTTTTGTAATATCTAACATCCATTTAACTCGGTTCCGTTCTCCGGCAGCTTTTTGATAAGGGTTTATTGTTGTTCCATTAGGATCTCGGTCATTGTATCCTTTATTTTTACTTACATATTCAAAACCGTTAAATGTAAATTTTACGGGTATATCTTTTTTCCCACTCGTAGCTTTAAAATCTTTTATTTGAGGTTTACTTGTGCGTACATACCACAAGCTATACCTATTCACGTCATTTACACCACCAGCCCCTGCATATCCGCCAGAAAGATAAGCAATGTCTCTAATCCAATAGAACTCTCCATAAGATTTATCTGAAAACCCATTTTTAATCCTATGTGGAATTAAGTTTCTTAAAACGAATTCAGGGTTACCCCAATATTTACTTGCAATTATATCGTTTGTAATTCTCTCTATTTCGGTTACCATTCTATCTCCCACTACAACTGAAGGGTTAATGTAGCCTTCATTTGATATACGCACATAAGGTTCTGAATGGTCTTCATTTTGGATAAGGTTTTCCCTTGAATTCCCCCAATTAAAAGAACCATTATAAACAGCAGGAAAATGTAAATCCGCTTTATAATCGAACTCTTTTGTTTTATAACCACTTCCTGGTCTAAGTAGCTTCCCATTCAATTGTAATTCAGGTGATTTTAAAGACGTGTCTTCATTCCCATTATAAAATGGAATATCCCCATTATTTGCACTTGCTACTGATGGCCATACCAACATCACTGAAACACACGTTAATAGTATATTTTTTCGCAGTCTCATAACCTCACTCCTTTTAACATAAAAAAAGGACACACCCGTACCTTGGTAGGTACGTAAGGTGTGTCCTTTACGTAAATAAATTGTATATTAGTTAATTATTATATTACATCTTTAAATGTATCAAATGTAGCTTTAAAATGCAATAATATTATACACGCACTTGAATGTACATCATATGATCAGCTGTAGAGTGCCCTACACGAACTTTATAATTTCCTTTTTCATAGTTATTAATTTCTTGAGCATCTACAGTTTCCTGAATTTCTTTATCTAGAACTAAATCTGAATTTAACATAGTAGTCCACTTTTTAGCTAACTCAATAGTTGCTTCGTTATTATCTAGGAAAATAATTTTAAAATCATTTTCACTTACCGCATCAATATAAACTTGTGCACCAATTGTACCTGCTGGTAAGTACATATTTTTATCAACCAGTCTAATTGTTCCATTTATATCTGCATACTTAAGGTTAGTACCATATTTACTATTCACACTCTTAATAAGATTTTGCGCTTCTGTAGAAATGGATTTTTGAGCAATCGGGTTTTTCATAGCGTTTGGATTATACGTAACTTCCTCTGTAACTAAACCTTTATCTATACTTGATGGTAAATTTGTATCTGGTTTTTCTTCTGGTTTTGTTTCAGGTTTTGGGTCTGGCTTCACTTCTGGTTTTTCTTCTGGTTTCGTTTCAGGTTTTGGATCTGGCTTCACTTCTGGTTTTTCTTCTGGTTTTGTTTCAGGTTTTGGGTCTGGCTTCACTTCTGGTTTTTCTTCTAGTTTCGTTTCAGGTTTTGGATCTGGCTTCACTTCTGGCTTTTCTTCTGGTTTTGTTTCAGGTTTTGGGTCTGGCTTCACTTCTGGTTTTTCTTCTGGTTTCGTTTCAGGTTTTGGATCTGGCTTCACTTCTGGCTTTTCTTCTGGTTTTGTTTCAGATTTTGGATCTGGCTTCACTTCTGGTTTAGTCTCTTTTTCTACTGCATTAATAGAGTTATATAAGAACTGGCTATATTGTTCACGAGTTACATGTGCATATGGTGAATACATTTTACCTCCTGT
>NZ_VLTE01000016.1:0-16040 GCF_007558965.1 Bacillus sp. HY001
AATCCAGCTAGCCCAGCCATTTACGAGCCATTAGCTCAGTTGGTAGAGCATCTGACTTTTAATCAGAGGGTCGAAGGTTCGAATCCTTCATGGCTCACCATTTTCGCGGAAGTAGTTCAGTGGTAGAATACAACCTTGCCAAGGTTGGGGTCGCGGGTTCGAATCCCGTCTTCCGCTTTATTACTAAGGGGCCTTAGCTCAGCTGGGAGAGCGCCTGCCTTGCACGCAGGAGGTCAGCGGTTCGATCCCGCTAGGCTCCATCTAATAGAGAAGCTTACATCATATGATGTAAGCTTTTTTTTGTGTTTAAAAAGACAACTTTCATATTTGTCATTTAAAATGGAGAAAATGCGAAAATAAAGGGTGGAGATAATTGTGAAAGTTGTTATTGCATCTGATTCATATAAAGAAAGCTTAAAAGCTATAGAAGTATGTGAAGCTATTGAAAGAGGTTTTGGAGCAATTTTTCCTAAAGCAGAGTACGTAAAAATACCAATTGGAGATGGAGGGGAAGGAACGGTTGATTCACTTGTAGATGCTACAGGGGGAAGGATTATATCACTTCATGTGACAGGGCCACTTAGAGAACGTGTACAAGCCTTTTACGGTATGTCTAAAGATAAAAAGACAGCGTTTATTGAAATGGCAGCAGCATCAGGATTACAACATGTTCCGGTTAAAAAGCGAAATCCACTTATTACAACGACTAAAGGAACTGGAGAGCTTATACTACACGCGCTAGACGAAGGAGCTGAGCACATTATTTTAGGACTTGGCGGAAGTGCTACAAATGATGGCGGAGCAGGTATGTTGTCAGCTTTAGGAGTCAGGTTTATAAATGGAAAAGGGGAAGTAATAGAGCCATCTGGAGGAACGTTACATTCGATTGTCACTATTGATTTTTCACGCTTGGATTCACGCTTAACGCATATAAAGATAGAAGCAGCGTGTGATGTAGATAATCCGTTAGTTGGAATAAGGGGAGCATCTTTCGTATTTGGGAGGCAAAAGGGTGCGAATGCAGAGATGATGAAAGAGTTGGATGAGAATTTAAAGCATTATGCGAATATCCTTAAACAATACTTATCTTGCGACGTATCTAAAATGCCTGGCGCAGGAGCTGCAGGAGGAATGGGAGCAGCTGTTATTGCAGTGTTAAAGGGAAGCTTGCGGAGAGGAATTGAAATTGTATTAGACTATACAAATTTTGATAAGCATATAGAAGGTGCAGATTTAATTATAACTGGTGAAGGGAGAATAGATGAACAAACAGCATATGGAAAGGCCCCTGTAGGTGTTGCGGAGCGTGCAAAGCATTTTCATATTCCTGTCATTGCTATTGGAGGATCTGTATCTCCGAATTATCCAGCTGTTCACGAAAAAGGAATCGATGCAGTATTTAGTATTACAGCGAGTCCGATGACATTAGAAGAGGCATATAAAGTAGCGGAAGAGAATATCGAAATGACAGCAAAGAATATTGCCGCAGTATGGAAAATAGCATCAGAAAAACACTTCTAAATGTAGGAGTGTTTTTTATTATTATCTAATAATAATGATGGTAGTTGTTTCATTAGGTTAACTTTATACATAGAATAGTCTTAACATTTGGATTTTAAAGCGGATATAAGTGAATAATTTGTATATCCATACAGAAAAATGTCGAGTTGAGTCAGACTATATAAAAGATTTAAAATATTTAGTGAAGGCACAAAAGGGGGATACTATCTATGAAAAAAGAAATTTCGGTTATTGGAGTTCCAATGGATTTAGGACAGATGCGTCGCGGAGTTGATATGGGGCCGAGCGCAATCCGTTATGCAGGCGTAATTGAAAGAATTGAAGAAATTGGATATGACGTTAAAGATATAGGAGATATATGTATAGAGAGAGAAAAAGAAGTAGATGTAAATACAAGCTTAAGAAACCTTACACAAGTTGCAACTGTTTGTAACGAATTAGCAAGTAAGGTGGATCATATTATAGAAGAAGGACGTTTTCCACTTGTATTAGGTGGCGATCATAGTATTGCTATTGGTACATTAGCTGGTGTTGCGAAACATTATAAAAACTTAGGTGTTATTTGGTATGATGCACATGGTGATTTAAATACAGAAGAAACTTCACCATCTGGAAATATTCATGGTATGTCACTTGCAGCAAGTTTAGGGTATGGGCATCAAACGCTTGTAGATTTATACGGGGCATATCCAAAGGTGAAAAAAGAGAACGTTGTAATTATTGGTGCACGTGCATTAGATGAAGGAGAAAAAGACTTTATTCGCAATGAAGGTATTAAAGTATTCTCAATGCACGAGATTGATCGTATGGGTATGACAGCTGTTATGGAAGAAACTATCGCGTATTTATCTCATACTGATGGTGTGCATTTATCATTAGATTTAGATGGCCTTGACCCACATGATGCACCAGGAGTTGGAACGCCTGTAATTGGTGGCCTATCTTATCGTGAAAGCCATTTAGCAATGGAAATGTTAGCGGAAGCTGATATTGTTACATCAGCTGAGTTTGTTGAAGTAAATACTATTTTAGATGAGCGAAATAGAACGGCAACAACAGCAGTTGCTTTAATGGGTTCTTTATTCGGTGAAAAACTAAAGTAAATGTAAGAAAAGCAACTGAGAAGTTGCTTTTTTTATTTGAAAATAAGCGTATAATAATGATTTATATTATACTGTACGATAATAATGTTTGACATCTTACCAATTTAGACTAAAGGGGGTTGTTTGTAATTGTTGTTTGTTTCATGTATGGTATAATTAACTAGTTGTTGGAAATACATACAGATAGAGCATAAAACAATATTTCAATATATGGATAGAATTGCTCGTAAGTAGGAGGAAGGGTTAGCATGCCTTTTGAAGATACGACCATTTTGAAATATCTTAGTACGGTATTAGATATTGCCGTTGTATGGTTTATTATATATAAGCTAATTCTCATAATCCGAGGAACGAAAGCTGTTCAACTTTTAAAAGGGATTACAGTTATTATTGTCGTTCGGATGATCAGTATTTTCCTTGAATTGCATACGCTTTATTGGCTGACTGAGCAAGTATTAACGTGGGGATTTTTAGCCGTTATTATTATTTTTCAGCCAGAATTGCGAAGGGCACTTGAGCAGCTAGGACGCGGGAGTTTGTTTTCGCGTGTTGGAACTCATGAGGATGATGAACCTGAAATCGTTGCAACAGCGATAGCGAAAGCAACGGAATATATGGGAAAACGTAGAATTGGTGCATTAATTACTTTGTCTAAAGAGACCGGTATGGGTGATTATGTGGAAACAGGTATTCCGCTAAATGCAAATGTATCATCGGAATTACTCATTAATATTTTCATTCCTAATACACCTCTTCATGATGGAGCAGTTATTATGCAAGGAAGTACCATTAAAGCAGCAGCTTGTTATCTTCCGTTATCGGAAAGTCCTTTTATCTCTAAGGAGTTAGGAACTAGACATCGTGCTGCAATGGGAGTTAGTGAAGTTACTGATAGTATTACAGTAGTTGTGTCGGAAGAAACAGGTCAAATTTCTTTAACGAAAAATGGTAAGTTGCATCGTGATTTGAAGACAGAACAACTGAAAGATATGTTGTTAGCTGAATTTAGTGCAAGCATAAAAACGACTTCTTCGTCTTTATGGAATTGGAGGAGAAAGCGTCATGGATAAGTTAATGGAGAATCATTGGTTCTTAAAGGGGATCTCATTACTATTGGCGTGTATGCTTTTTATGTCAGCGACTTTAACTGAAAAAAATACGACATCGGGGATACTACCTTTTGCAAATGATGCGAAAGAAACATTAACTAATTATGCTATTACCCTTAAGTATGATGAAGATAAATATATTGTAAGTGGTATTCCGGCAGAGGGCGTTAAGGTAAAGTTAGAGGGCCCAAAAGCAGCAGTTGCTACAGCAAAAGCGAAAAAACAATTTGATATACCAGTTGATTTGAGAGATAGCGAAAAAGGAACTTATGAAGTTTCTTTAAAAACGAACGGCCTTCCAGATGATGTGAAAGGAACAGTTCAGCCATCAACAATTAAAATTACGCTACATGAAAAAGCGAGAAAATATGTTCATGTAGACTTAAAGTTATCAAATGAGGATCAAATGCCAGCAGGTTCTACTCTCGAAAAATCAAACATTAAACCTGATACTGTCGAGGTAGTTGGAACGAAAGAAGAAATTGAAAGTATTTCATCTGCTAAGGCTTATATTGATTTAAAAGGTGTTAATAAAACTGTTACAAAAACAGCCGAAGTTACATTATACAATAAAGAAGGAAAACGTTTAAACGTAAGAACGAGTCCATCTAAAATTAGTGTAACATTGAATGTGGCGACGCAAGCTACGGCCAATAATACTGAAAAAACTGTTCCTGTAACGTATACGAAAAAGGGGAGTTTACCAGAAGGATTGGCTGTTACAAATATTAGCGTTGAGCCGAGCGAAGTAACGATAGCAGGTCCAAAAGATATATTGGATAATATACAATCGATAGAGGGGGTCGAAGTAGATCTTAGTCAATTGACAGAGTCTACAACATTCGATACCTCTGTTTTATTGCCAAAGGGTGTAACAAGTGCAAAACCGAATCAAGTGAAGGTTTCAGTAGGTGTGCAAAAGGCAAAACAAACGAAAACAAGAACAATTGATGGTATATCAATTCAAAAAAATGGACTTTCTAAAGATGTTACGGCCCAGCTACTTTCGCCGCAAGATGGGAAGATAAGCGTTGATATTTCAGGAGAAACAAGTATAGTAGATAAAATAACAGCTGCTCAAATAACAGCAGCCATTAATTTGCAAAATGTATCTCCGGGAACGAAGGATGTTTCTATTCAAGTAAGCGGTCCTGGTAATATTTCAATAGAGCCAAAGCAAAAAAGTGCTAAAGTCACAATTGTGAAGAAAGAAAATCCAGATAAAGAAGTACAGGGTAACGGTGAAAAACCAGATTCAAATAATAACCAAGATAATCAAACTGAAAAACCAAAAAATCCTGAACCTGAACAGAAGCCTAAGCCTGACACGGAACAGGAACCAAATAAGGATAAAGATAAAGATAAAGATAAAGAAACTAGTCAAGAGCCAACAGTAGATAATCAAAAAGAGCCAGAAAAAGGAGCGAATCATAATGGGTAAATATTTTGGTACAGATGGAGTACGCGGGGTTGCGAACCAGGAGTTAACACCTGAATTAGCATTCAAAATTGGACGTTTTGGTGGTTATGTATTAACAAAAGATACTGATCGTCCAAAAGTAATTATCGGGCGTGATACACGTATATCAGGACATATGTTAGAAGGAGCTTTAGTAGCGGGTCTATTATCAACTGGAGCAGAAGTAATGCGCCTAGGTGTTATTTCTACACCAGGTGTTGCTTATTTAACAAAAGCATTAGATGCACAAGCGGGTGTTATGATTTCTGCATCTCATAATCCAGTACAGGATAATGGAATCAAATTCTTCGGTTCTGACGGTTTTAAATTAACAGATGAGCAAGAAGCAGAAATCGAAGCTTTATTAGACAAAGAAGTTGATGAGTTACCACGTCCAACAGGTACGAATCTTGGACAAGTGAGTGATTATTTTGAAGGCGGACAAAAATATTTACAATATATTAAACAAACTGTAGAGGAAGATTTCTCTGGTTTACATATCGCTTTAGATTGTGCGCATGGTGCTACGTCTTCTTTAGCTCCATACTTATTTGCAGATTTAGAGGCTGATATTTCAACGATGGGAACTTCACCAAACGGTATGAACATTAACGATGGAGTAGGTTCTACACATCCAGAAGTATTAGCTAAATTAGTAAAAGACAAAGGCGCTGATATCGGTCTTGCTTTTGATGGTGATGGTGACCGTCTAATCGCTGTAGATGAAAAAGGAAACATCGTTGATGGCGATCAAATTATGTTTATTTGTGCGAAGTACATGAAAGAAACTGGCCAACTAAAGCACAATACAGTTGTTTCAACAGTTATGAGTAACTTAGGTTTCTACAAAGCACTTGAAGCTAACAATATCACAAGTGATAAAACAGCAGTTGGTGACCGTTACGTAATGGAAGAGATGAAGCGTGGTGGATATAACCTGGGTGGAGAACAATCAGGTCACATTATCTTACTTGATTACATTACAACTGGTGATGGAATGTTAAGTGCACTTCAACTTGTAAACATCATGAAAATGACGAAAAAACCATTATCTGAGCTTGCAGGAGAAATGACGAAGTTCCCGCAATTATTAGTAAACGTTCGTGTAACAGATAAAAAACTAGCATTAGAAAATGAAAAAATTAAAGACATTATTCGTGTTGTAGAGGAAGAAATGAACGGTGATGGCCGCATTCTTGTTCGTCCATCTGGAACAGAGCCACTTATTCGTGTAATGGCAGAAGCACCAACACAAGAAGTTTGTGACGCATATGTACATCGTATTGTAGAAGTTGTGAAAGCTGAAGTTGGCGCTGAATAATTCAATAAATTTATGAAAAAGGAGCACATTAAGTGCTCCTTTTTCATATGTTTTATAGACGATGAAAAAAATTTCATTGACGGTTTATCCATGTTTGTTATAAGATGGTCTTGTTCTTTTTCTCAAAGGAAATATTGTAAATTATAGAAGCGCCAGAACTACAAGTAGTGTAGTTGACGAGGTGGAGTTTATCGAGATTTCGGCGGATGACTCCCGGTTGTTCATCACAACCGCAAGCTTTTACTTAAATCATTAAGGTGACTTAGTGGACAAAGGTGAAAGTGTGATGAGAGAAAAGGAACGGATACAAACTAGCTGTATAAGTATATACGGACTTAAACCCAATCGAGAGGAAGGTGAAAGCCGTTACAAGCTTACAGGGCTAGCAATATGTAATCCGTTTTTTTAGTATAAATAAAAATGGTATCGGACTATGTCGTTACATGTTCGCAGAGCAATGTAAGCATTTGTAACGGCGACTAAACATGTGTGGAATCGTAGGATTTATTGGAGAACAAGATGCAAAGGAAATTTTATTAAAAGGTTTAGAAAAGCTAGAATATCGTGGATATGATTCAGCGGGTATTGCAGTACAAGCAGAGAACGGTGTTGTTGTATACAAAGAAAAAGGTCGTATTGCAAAACTTCGCGAAATCGTAGATGAGAACGTAGCAGCAAGCGTGGGAATCGGTCACACACGCTGGGCTACACATGGTGTTCCAAGCAAAGTAAACGCGCATCCGCATCAAAGTACATCAAAACGCTTTACACTAGTTCATAACGGTGTAATTGAAAACTATGAATTAGTGAAAAAAGAATATTTACAAGATGTAACGTTCGTAAGTGAAACTGATACAGAGATTATCGTACAGCTTATGGAACAACAAGTGAGCACAGGACTAAGTGTAGAAGAAGCGTTCCGTAATACGCTATCTCTTTTACATGGCTCTTATGCAATCGGATTACTTGATGCTGAAAATCCAAACATGATTTATGTTGCTAAAAACAAAAGCCCGCTATTAGTAGGTGTTGGTGACAACTTTAATGTTGTGGCGAGCGACGCTATGGCGATGTTACAAGTTACAGATCAATTTATTGAGTTAATGGATAAAGAAATCGTAATCGTAACAAAAGAAAGTATTACAATTAAAAACTTACAAGGTGAAACGATTGAACGTGCACCGTTTACAGCGGAATTAGACGCAAGTGATATTGAAAAAGGAACATATCCTCATTTCATGCTTAAAGAAATCGATGAGCAACCACTTGTAATCCGTAATATAATTCAAAAGTATCAAGATGAAAATGGCGAGATTGAATTAGATCAAGACATCCGCAATGCGATTTTAGATAGCGATCGTGTTTACATCATTGCATGTGGAACGAGTTATCATGCAGGTCTTGTTGGAAAACAATTTATCGAGAAGTTTGCAAAAATGCCAGTTGAAGTGCATGTAGCAAGTGAATTCTCTTATAACATGCCATTATTAACAGAAAGACCATTCTTCATTTACATTTCACAAAGTGGTGAAACAGCTGATAGCCGTGCAGTACTTGTACAAACAAATGAAATGGGTCATAAAGCATTAACGATTACAAACGTACCTGGTTCTACACTTTCTCGTGAAGCTGATTACACACTTCCGTTATACGCGGGACCAGAAATCGCAGTTGCATCAACGAAAGCTTACACAGCACAGCTTGCAGTACTTTCAATTTTAGCTGCGGACATTGCTAAAGCAAAAGGTGAAGTTCTTGATTTCGATTTAACACACGAATTAGGACTTGTAGCAAATGCAATGATAGAACTTTGTGATCAAAAAGAAGAAATGGACGCATTAGCAAAACAATTTTTAGCAACAACGCGTAACTGTTTCTTCATCGGACGTAGCGTAGACTTCTACGTAGGATTAGAAGGTGCGTTAAAGCTAAAAGAAATTTCTTACATCCAAGCAGAAGGATTTGCTGGAGGAGAATTAAAACACGGTACAATCGCCTTAATCGAAAACGGTACACCAGTTATCGCACTTGCTACACAAGAGCACGTAAACCTTGGAATTCGTGGTAACGTGAAAGAAGTAGTAGCACGTGGAGCTAACCCATGTATCATCTCAATGAAGGGCTTAGAAATGGAAGGTGACAGCTTCGTATTACCAGCTGTACACGAAGCACTAGCACCGCTAGTAGCAGTTATTCCATTCCAACTTATCTCATACTACGCAGCACTTCACCGCGAGTGTGACGTTGATAAGCCACGTAACTTAGCTAAGTCTGTTACTGTTGAGTAGGAGATTGGTAGGTTAATAAATATACGAATCGGTACCCCTTTAGATATGTTATCTAAAGGGGTATTTTTTATTGAAAAAGAAAATCTAAAATTGGTAGGTGGATAGAATCCTACTAATTAAAGTTTTGCTTTATCAGATCCACTTTTATTTATCTGAATTTTCCGCTATCATTTTAGTATGCGTGAACAATTTTCTTTATTATGAAGAGAAAAGACGATAGATACATGGACATTATAAGGGGGCTTATTATATGGAAGTGAAAGCAAAAACATATTTAAGTATAGAAGAGATTATTTCATTACCGGCCTTATCAAGTGCAAATATAAGTGATGATGGAAAAAACGTAGCATTTGTAAAAAAGACAGCTAACTGGGAAGACAATGCGTATAGAAATCATGTATGGATATATGAGAAAGATAAAGGGCAGAGTTACCCACTAATAAATGAGGATATAGATGGTACACATCCATTATGGTCTCCAGATTCTAAGACTATTGCATACCTTAGCCCAGGCGATGACGGAGCTAATACAAATCAGATCTTTGTTAAGTCAATAGACGGTGGTAGTGAGGTTCAAATTACGGATGAGAAGGATGGAGTTAATACATTCAAATGGGAGCCTACTGGTAAAGGTTTTTATTATATTGCACAGTCAAAAGAATGTGAGGACATAAAGAAACGTAAGGAACTATATGGAGATTTCCACCATGTAGGTAAGGAACATCGAAATAATTGTTTATACTACATTAAGATAGAAAAGGTAATACAAAATGATAAAGAGGAACGCGAGATTAAAGGTGTTTATCAACTAACGGATGGTAAAGATTTTTATATACATAACTTTGATATTTCAAATGATGGGAAAAAGGTTGTATGTATGGCTACACCAAGCTTAAACGATTATATGAATGGTGATCTCTACATATTAGATGTTGAAGCTGGAGAACTACAAAAAATGAATATGGATAAGTTGTTAGGAGCGAGTGTCTGCTTGTCTCCCGAGGGCGATAAAATATGTTACGCAGCAAGTATAAGAGAGAAGGATTACTATAAAAATCATATACAGGATAGTACATTAGAGATATATGATAGGAATACGGGAGAGGTAATCCAACCTTTAACCGATTTTGATAGTACGGTTATGCCATTACAGTGGACGGCTAAAGGGATTTTAATTAGATGGCAGGATAAAACGAATTACCGTATTGGATTGCTGTGTGAGGATGGTACTGTGGAAATGTTAAGCGAAACAGTAGATGGTTTTATAATGGATGCCTCTATAACAAGGGATGGCAATCATATAACATATACTAAGGCTATAACAAATGAAACCTTTGAAATCTATTTGGATGATAAAAAAATAACGAATGAAAATAGCTTTTTCGAAGGCAAGCTTAAAAGTAATAGGGAAATCATCTCATGGAGAAGTAGTGATGGTCTTGAAATAGAAGGTGTTCTATCAACTCCAGTAGAGTTTGATACAAATAAAAAATATCCCTTATTAGTAGTAATCCATGGTGGTCCGAATTGGGCGTCCTTTCCGATATTTTCAGACTGCTTTAATGAGAAATATCCGATTGAACAGTTTGTTGAAAAAGGCTTTATCGTTTTAGAACCAAACTATAGAGGAAGTTCTGGTTATGGTAATGAATTTTTAAAAGCAAACTATAGAAAACAAGGATTTGCTGATTATGATGATATTATATCTGGAGTGGATGCACTAGTTGAAAAAGGGATAGTAGATAAAGAGAGAGTAGGAGTTATGGGGTGGAGTAACGGAGGATATATATCAGCTTTTTGTTCTACATGCAGCAGTAGATTTAAAGCTATTTCAGTTGGGGGCGGAATTACGAACTGGGGTACCCATTATGTAAATACAGATATCCCTTACTTTATTAGCATGTATTTAGGAAATACTCCATGGAATGATCCAGAGATATATAAGAAAACATCACCAATGACATATATTAAATCAGCATGTACGCCTACCTTAATTCAACATGGAGAAAAGGATGTAAGAATTCCAACTACAAATGCATATGAGCTACATGAAGGATTAAGAGATATGGAAGTGGATACAGAATTAATTATATTTACAGGCATGGCATATAGTCCTAATCAGCCAGGGATAGGCGTGGCTATTATGAAACAAAATTTGATGTGGTTTTCACACTATATTCTTGGAGAAAGCATGAAAGGTTTTCGTACTATATAATGGATATATGTACAGGGGTTTTTCGTTGTAAACTGTATACAAATTATCATTGAAAAAATTTAAATGATTATAAGGAAACGTAATTCGGAGGATTAATATGACAGAGAATAAAAATGCATTATCTGTAGAACAACGTGAAGAACTATTAAAAGCATTACAAGCTCGTTTTGAGAAAAACATGAATCGCCATGAAGGTCTTGAATGGGCTAAAATTGAAGCGAAGCTAACTACTAATACTGAAAAATTATGGTCAATTCACGAAATGGAAGTAACTGGCGGTGAGCCGGATGTTGTTGGTTATAATGAAGAGAAGGATGAGTATACTTTCTGTGATTGTTCAAAGGAGAGTCCTAAAGGCCGCAGAAGTCTTTGTTATGATCTTGAAGCGTTAGAGGCAAGAAAAAAACATAAACCAGAAAATAACGTTATTGATGTGGCAGCTGCTATGGGCATTGAATTATTAACGGAAGAACAATATCGCGAGTTGCAACAACTTGGAGATTTCGATATGAAATCATCAAGCTGGGTACAAACGCCTTCAGATATTCGAGAACTCGGTGGTGCTCTATTTTGCGATTATCGCTTCGGACACGTTTTTGTGTACCACAATGGAGCAGATTCCTACTATGCTGCTAGAGGATTTCGCGGTTCGTTAAGAGTTTAAATTTGAAAAAAGTAAGAGCATGTTTTAATTAATCTTTTTGAAACATGCTCTTTTCTATAATTGTTATTTAGAGTTATCCATATTGGTTAACCTATTTAAAAATTACAATTCTATGTAAAATTAATTAATATCTAGCATATTAGTAAACTCATACCTAGGGGTGTAGCGAAAAAGGATTTCTAAAAATAGGAATTCTTTTTTATTTGTTGTCAGGATTTTTAAAGAATTTAGAGATTTCATAGAAAATAAACGGGATATCGAGTAAAATGTTAAGTATTGTTTTCGACATTCAAAAGGGTATTTTAAAGCTTTTTTTCGCTAATTTTTATAAGTCTATGAAGGGAGGAAGATATATCTAAAATAGCAAGATATATCAAATTAAACATGAGTATTACATTTCATAAAAAGGTAGTAGCATTAACAGCAGGATTAACGGTATTATCTTCATCTATGGTATCGTTCGCAGAGGAACAACAATCAGGAAATAACTATCAATCTATAAGTGCTCTAGAACAAGGTGGAACTGGGCAGATTCAAGTATCAGATGAACAAGCCTTGAAAAGTATTGAAGAGAGTTTTGAAGGAGTAGACGGGCGTGGTGGAGGTACTGTCGATAATAAGAAAGTAGACAGTCTTCAAGGTTCAGAAGGTATGTATGAAGAAACAGGTACGTTAACGGTTCCTAACAATTCAAATAGAACAAAACGTAGTCTTTCTTTTTCAGCCCCTAAAGTTTCTAGTACTATAAATGGCGTCCCATTCACTGAATGGATTGTTCCAACTGGTAACGAGAATATTCGTCCTCAAAACCATATGGTTCCAAAGTATATTACAATTCATGAGACTGATAATACAAAAGTAGGAGCAGGAGCTAAAAACCATGCTCAATACTTATATAACCAAGCGACAGGGAAAACAGATCGAGCTGCATCATGGCACTTTACAGTAGATGATAAGGAGATTTATCAACACTTACCATTAAACGAGAACGGATGGCACGCAGGAGATGGCGATGGTCCAGGTAATAGAGAATCTATTGCAATTGAAATTGCAGTTAACAGTGATGGTGACTATAATAAGGCAGTAGATAACGCTAAGAAACTTGCAGCTTATTTAATGAAAGAAACAGGTGTACCATTAAATAATGTTGTAAAACACCAAAAATGGAGTGGTAAAATCTGTCCTGCTATTATGATTAATAGTGGACAATGGGTTCCATTCGTAAATGGTGTTGAAGGGTATTATAATAAATTTTATCAACCAACAGACGATATAACAGGAGGTTGGTATGAGCCAGCTATTCGTGATTTGAATAGAAGAGGTATTATGGTCGGAGAAGGAAATGGCATTTTTGCGCCTAATAGATCTGTAACAAGAGCGGAGTTTGCTCAATTAATCTCTAATTCTTTAAGTCTGCCAGCTGGAGATGCAACGTTTAAAGATTTAAATGATGTAAATCCAACTTTACGAGATGGTATTAAACGTACTGCAAGTGTAGGCATCATTTCTGGTAGAGGAGATGGTAATTTTGACCCTAACACACCTATTACAAGAGAAGAAGCAGCGGTTATTGTAAATAAAGCTTTAGAGTATAAAAAAATAAGTGGACCATTGGCAAACTTACCATTTGCAGATAGAAATCAAATTATTTATAAAGAAGCAGTACAAAGATTATACGGTTTGGGTATTGTAAAAGGTATGGGAGATAATCTGTATGCGCCTAAAGGAACGACGACTCGTGGTGAAACAGCAGCATTCATTTTAAACATGCTTCAAGTAATTGAAACTGGTAATGTTCAAAAAGGTATTGGTACAGTTGAAATTAATGGAATTGGGGTAAATGTTCGCAGTGGAGCAGGAGCTAGCTATTCCGTTGTTAGAAAAGCAAGCAAAGGTGAAAAAGCTACAGTATACGAAGAAAAGAATGGTTGGCTAAGAATTGGTACAGGTGAGTGGGTTTATAATGAACCTAGTTACATAGTATATAAGAAGGATAAAAATTAAATCGTGAAGAAGCAGAATGGATTACTGGACAAGTTATTCATTCTGAAGGTGGATTTAAAAGGTAAAAAGAAGGTATCTTACCAGGGTGAGATACCTTCTTTTTTAATCTTTCTTCAATCTTCGTGCAACACTATTCCCTAAAGACTGTAACCCTTGAACGAGGATAATTAAAATAAAGACAGTTGCATACATTACTTCCGGTTCGTAGCGTAAGTGTCCGAATCGATATGCTAAATCACCAAGGCCGCCAGCACCTACAAGTCCAGCCATTGCTGTTGCACCAATTAGACCGATTGTTGCAATTGTTAATCCAAGTACAAGGGAGGGACGAGCTTCTTTCACCATAACGTGCCAAATAATTTTTATAGTAGAAACGCCCATTGCTTGGTAAGCTTCAATAACTCCACGATCCACTTCTAATAAAGCTGTCTCCATTAATCGTGCAATATAGGGAGCTGTGAAGACGACAAGTGGTACGATAACACCTTGCACACCAATGGATGTTCCCATTAGAAACTTTGTAAAAGGTAAAATGAAGAATAATAGAATGATAAATGGAAGAGAGCGAATGATATTAATAATTGTATTAAGAATAGGATAAATGATTTTATTTTCTTGCTGTCCACCAGGTCTCGTTAAAACAAGTGTGACGCCAAGTGGTAATGCAATAAGGATAGAGATGAATAGTGAAATAGATGTCATTTGAAATGTTTGAATGGTCGCTTCCCATATGACCTTACCCCATTCATCCAAAAAGGACTTGTTTCCCATAGTCTGTTCTACCTCCTTCTACGATGATCCCTTGCTCTTGTAAGAATGCTAAAGCGCGGTCTACTTCATTTTTCTCACCCTGCATATGAATGATCAGTTTCCCGTATGCTTCATGTTTTAACTGCGTAATATTACCGGACAAAATATTCGGATACACTTGAAAACGTTTTGTAGCGACAGCTAATGCTGGCTCTCCTGAAGCATTACCTATAAAGGAGAGAGTTACAATTTCACCGGTAGTTTGTAGTTCTTTTTGTACTTCTTCTGGAATCCTTGCTGCAAATGCACTATTTACGAATTTCTTCGTTGTTACATGTTGTGGGTTTGTGAAGATATCCTTCACGGTCCCGCTTTCAACTACTGCTCCATGTTCCATAACAGCAACTCGATCACATATACGCTGGATGACATTCATTTCATGTGTAATTAATAAAATTGTGATCCCGATTTCTTCATTAATCTTTAGTAATAGGTCAAGAATAGAATCCGTTGTTTCTGGGTCTAAAGCACTCGTTGCTTCGTCGCTTAATAACACTTCTGGTTCATGTGATAGTGCACGGGCGATTGCCACACGTTGTTTTTGGCCGCCAGAAAGTTCACTCGGATAGGCATCCTTTCGATTAAAGAGGTCGACAATGCGTAAATATCTTTCTACCCTTTTTTCAATTTCATTTTTGGGAAGACCAGATAGACGTAACGGTAATGCGATATTTTCATAAACAGTCACAGTTTTAAGTAAGTTAAATCCTTGAAAAATCATCCCGATTTTTTGTCTCGCTTTTGCGAGTTCTTTTGCTGATAGAGTTGTTAAGTCTTGGCCGTTTACAATGATAGTTCCTGTCGTTGGTTTTTCTAATAAATTTACACATCGAATTAATGTACTTTTACCAGCGCCACTATATCCAATGATTCCAAATACTTCACCCTTTTTTACTTGAAGGGAAGTAGACTTAAGAGCTTCTACATACCCTTTTTTTGTTGTAAATACTTTGGATACATTTTTTAATTCAATCATTATCGTCAGCTGCTACTAAAAATATAGACAAATGTATATTCTTAGAGTATTCCTGCTTTTACGTGCCCTGCCTCGCTAATCACTTGCTACTACAGTTTGCTGTGACACTCCACAGGCGTAAATTCCGATGTAGCCCACCGTACATATATACAATCTATTTACGTTAGTATTGTATATTTTTTTGCTTGTAAAAGGTTGATAGATGCATTTAAATCTCTATCCATTACATTTCCACAATCACATGTATATACTCGGTCAGACAGCTTTAAATCCGACTTTTTTTGACCGCAACATGAACATATTTTAGAAGATGGGTGGAATCTGTCCACTTGCCGTAGTTCAATTCCATATTCCCTACATTTCGTTGATAACAATGTTTTAAAAGCATAAAAACATTGTTGCGCTACAACTTTAGATAGATGTTTGTTCTTCATCATACCTTTTACATTCAAATCTTCTACTGTAATAAACATTGGCTTGGTTTTCACCACATTCGTTACAATAGACTTTACATACTCTATTCGAATATTCGCTAATCGAGCATGCAACTTTTGCACTCTAAGAACATTT
>NZ_VLTE01000162.1:0-273 GCF_007558965.1 Bacillus sp. HY001
CCTCGTTGAGCGCCGCTCAATCAAAAGTCAATTCACAATAAGTAAGAACAACTTAAACAGCCTCTGATCAACCGCCTGATTGTCGCTCAATTAACAAATATCATCGATAAAGCGCATTAATGGCACATTTTTCATTATCCACACCTTAAATCACCCAACTAATCACCAGTCACTCGTGTGTAAATACTGTTATTTTCGTATGTAGGTTGAGTGGTGATTGAACGGTTGATTTCATTGCATTAAACCTAATTGTAATCAGTCAATTAATCACCG
>NZ_VLTE01000163.1:0-301 GCF_007558965.1 Bacillus sp. HY001
AAATAAAATGAAAGGGGCGTTACATCATGGGTTATAAAAAAGTAGTGTGTACTTGAAATTTTAAAAAGTTAAGTAACTTAATTTTTCGTTTTAATAGTTTTTTCAACATATCATATGAGGATGTGAGAAGATGAAGCTTGCACAAAGAATTTTAATGATAGTTGTATTTATTTTATCTCTGTGGAATTTTACTAATGTCAATAATGTGTTTGCCGAAGAAGTTGAATTTTCAGGTGTAACTGCTCCTATCGGGGTAAATGTGCGCGATAATAAAGATTCGACTGGAAATATAATAGATGTT
>NZ_VLTE01000164.1:0-456 GCF_007558965.1 Bacillus sp. HY001
TTATTTTTCTATTTATGATTTAGAAAAAATTGCGGATCGAAAAGCATTTTATGTGTCACGTATTCGCTGGAATACACAAGTCTATCAAAAAGAGAAAGATGGAAAATGGACTCTTCTCGATTTAGAAAAATTGACGAAAGATCTAGCTGAAGGACAAATATTAGAATTACCAGAAATCTATATAGGACTTCGCCAAAAACATAAAACACGCCTTGTCATATATCGTCTAACACAAACTGAGTGGGCGAAACGTTTGGAACATCACAAGAAAGCGAAAAAGAGGATGCCGAAATATGCAAGTCGGATCAACCTTCTTATTACGAACGTATCTAGTAAATACCTTCCGCACAATGAAGTGTATGAACTGTATTCTTTACGGTGGCAAATTGAAATTATATTTAAAACATGGAAGTCTATTTTTAAAATTCATGAAGTGAAACCTGTGAAACTGGAACG